>CAZTEN010000156.1:0-5254 GCA_964612495.1 uncultured Tissierella sp.
ACTCCTTTCAGGGACCAGGATAGATAGGATAATAGAGGCAAAGGATATACAAGAGATTTATAAGATCCTAAATGAAACAGAGTATTCAAATGCCGTCTCAGGTGTTAGTAGAGATGATGAATATGAAAAGGTCTTATCATCGGAACTCAAGAGAGTATATAATTTGATGAGAGAAGTTTCAAAGGACCCTATAGTAGTTGACTTAATGGCACTTAAGTATGACTATCATAATCTTAAGGTGATGATTAAAGAAGATAAGTTTAATAAGGACCTTTCAGACATTTACTCACCTTTAGGAACTTTGGATTTAAAAAAGCTAAATGCTGATTATACTGATGGTAATCTTAATGATATTAAGCCAGAGTTTAGTCAAGCAATTGAGGCTGTACTTAAGGATTTAGGTATAAATAACGATCCTCAGAGAATCGACATGATTCTGGACAAATACTACTTTAATCATTTATATAAGATGGCTAGTGAAACTAAGATGGACCTGTTTGTTGAATATGTTAGGGATATGATTGACTTTATAAATGTAAAATCCATTATTAGATTAAAGAACCAGGGGAAAGATGTTAAGTTTTCAGATGATGTAATTTTGGAAAATGGAAATATTGATAAGGAAACTATTCTTGCCTCTCTAAATGATAGCGTGGATAATATGATTCATAAATTTAGAAACTCTAAGATAAGCAGCGGCTTATCAAAGGGTTTAGAATCCTATAAAAATACCAGCAGATTATCGGATTTAGAGAAATATATGGATAATTATCTAATGGAACTTAATAAGGCATCTAAGAATATTCATTTTGGTCCAGAGCCATTATTCTCATATCTAGTAGCTAAGGAAGCTGAGATTAAGACTTTGAGAATCATAATGGTGGCAAAGCTTAATAATCTTTCTCCGGAAGTCATAAGAGGAAGGGTGCGTGATTTGTATGTTTAAAATTGCCGTTGTTGGCGATAAGGATTCAGTACTTGCCTTTAAGGCTCTTGGAGTAGACGTTTTTACCGTATATGACGGTGATGAAGCAAGAAAGACTGTTGACACTATCGCCCGTGATCGCTATGGCATCATATTTATTACTGAGCAAATAGCTAGCATGATTCCGGAAACTATAGGTCGTTATGACAAAGAGATAGTCCCTACTGTAATATTGATACCTAGTAATCAAGGTACTTTAAATATTGGTATGGATAGAATTAACGAAAACGTAGAAAAAGCAATAGGATCAAATATTTTGTGATGCAATTGAAATAATTGCTTCCAATACTTTAAGAAAAGGAGGGAATATCTTGAAAGTTGGAAAAATAATTAAGGTATCCGGACCCTTAGTAGTTGCAGAGGGGATGGATGAAGCTAACATATATGACGTTGTAAGCGTTTCAGATAATAGACTTATCGGAGAAATAATTGAAATGAGAGGCGATAGAGCTTCTATACAGGTATATGAAGAAACAACAGGCATAGGACCTGGAGACCCTGTTTATACAACAGGAGAGCCTCTTTCAGTAGAACTGGGACCTGGACTTATTGAAAACATGTTTGATGGTATTCAGAGACCTCTTGAAACTCTAAGAGGATTAGCTGGAGACTTTCTTACAAGAGGAGTTGAGGTTAAGAGCCTTAATAGAGAGAAAAAATGGGAATTCAAACCTACTGTAAAAGTAGGAGATGAAGTTAAAGCAGGAGATATAATCGGTACAGTACAGGAGACTCCCATTGTCCTTCACAAGATTATGGTACCATTTGGAATTTCAGGTAAAGTAACTGAGATAAAATCAGGTAACTATACAGTAGTTGATAATATCTGTACTATTGACGGAGATAAGACAATACAGATGATGCAAAAGTGGCCCGTAAGAAAGGGTAGAAAGTATGATAGAAAGCTTAATCCAACGGACCCACTTTTAACAGGACAAAGGGTTATAGATACATTCTTCCCGGTTTCTAAGGGAGGAACTGCTGCTATTCCGGGACCTTTTGGTTCAGGTAAGACAGTGGTTCAGCATCAGCTTGCAAAATGGGCTGACTCAGAAATAGTAGTATATGTAGGCTGTGGAGAGCGTGGAAATGAGATGACGGACGTTCTTATGGAATTCCCGGAGATTATTGACCCTAAGACTGGGGAATCTTTGATGAAGAGAACTGTTCTTATAGCAAATACATCCAACATGCCCGTAGCAGCCAGAGAGGCATCAATTTATACAGGTATAACAATAGCTGAATATTTTAGAGACATGGGATATTCGGTAGCCATAATGGCAGACTCCACATCAAGATGGGCAGAGGCTTTAAGAGAGATGTCCGGACGTCTTGAAGAGATGCCCGGGGATGAAGGATATCCGGCATATCTAGCTTCTCGTGCAGCTGAATTCTATGAAAGAGCCGGTAAGGTAGTATGTTTAGGTTCGGATGGAAGACAAGGAGCTATTACGGTAATAGGTGCGGTATCACCTCCGGGAGGAGATATTTCCGAGCCGGTTTCACAGGCTACTTTAAGAATCGTAAAAGTATTCTGGGGACTTGATTATGCACTTTCATACAGAAGACACTTCCCTGCAATTAACTGGCTAAACTCCTATTCACTTTATCAATCAGCAATAGATGATTGGATGGATGCAAATATAGATTCTGAATTTGCAAAGAATAGAATAAAGGCAATGAACCTTTTACAAGATGAATCAGGTCTTCAAGAAATTGTTAGACTTGTAGGTAGAGATTCATTATCTGAAAAAGACCAACTTAAGCTTGAAGCTACTAAGTCCATTAGAGAAGACTATTTACAGCAAAATGCCTTCCATGAGATTGATACATTCTGCTCATTTAAGAAGCAGAACAAGATGCTTAAGTTAATTCTTCAATTCTATGATGATGGAATAAGGGCCTTAGAGGCAGGAGTATACCTAAAGGATATAGAAAATATGGAAGTAAGAAATAAGATTGCTCGTACTAAGTATATAGCTGAGAAAGATATTAATGAAATTGATAAGATAAGTCTTGAATTAAAAACAAGCATTGACGAATTAATAAGCAAGGGAGGTATCCTTAATGCTTAAAGAATACAAAACAGTTAGTGAAGTAGTTGGCCCATTGATGGTAGTTGAAGGGGTTGAAGGTGTCAAATACGAAGAATTAGTTGAGATAGAAACACAAACCGGTGAAAAGCGTAGAGGAAGAGTACTTGAGATAAATGGAGACAGAGCCATGATTCAGCTTTTCGAAGGGTCTTCAGGAATTAATCTAAAGAATACCAGTGTAAGATTTCTTGGAAGGCCTCTTGAGCTAGGTGTTTCTCCTGATATGATAGGTAGAATCTTTGATGGTCTTGGTCGTCCAAAGGACAATGGACCAAAGATCATAGCTGAGAAGAAAATAGACGTAAACGGTGTTCCAATGAACCCTGTATCCAGAGACTATCCTGATGAGTTTATTCAAACAGGTATATCCTGTATAGATGGACTTAATACATTAGTAAGGGGACAAAAACTTCCGATATTCTCAGGATCAGGACTTCCTCATAATCAAGTAGCGGCTCAAATTGCAAGACAAGCAAACGTACTTGGCTCAAGTGAGAAGTTCGCCGTAGTATTTGCGGCTATGGGTATTACCTTTGAAGAAGCACAGTTTTTCATAGATGACTTTACAAAGACAGGTGCAATTGACAGAGCAGTGCTTTTCATGAATCTAGCAGATGACCCTGCTATCGAAAGAATTGCAACACCTCGTATGGCCTTGACTTGTGCAGAGTACTTAGCATTTGAGAAGGATATGCATGTGCTTGTAATCCTTACAGATATGACTAACTATGCAGAAGCTCTAAGAGAGACATCAGCTGCAAGAAAGGAAGTACCTGGAAGACGTGGATATCCTGGATACCTATATACTGACCTTGCTAGTATTTATGAAAGAGCTGGTAGAGTAAGAGGAAGAAAGGGTTCCATAACTCAGATTCCAATACTTACAATGCCGGAGGATGATATAACTCACCCAATTCCTGACTTAACAGGATATATCACTGAGGGACAAATAATCCTTTCAAGAACTCTTTACAAGAGAGGTCTTGAGCCTCCTATAAATGTCGTGCCTTCTCTTTCAAGACTTAAGGATAAGGGTATTGGTAAAGGTAAGACCAGAGAAGATCATGCGGATACAATGAACCAGATTTATGCAGGTTATACTGCTGGTATTGAAGCTAGAGAACTTGCTACTATCCTTGGTGATTCAGCCCTTTCTGATGCGGATATTGCATTTGCAAAGTTTGCTGAAGCATTTGATGCTAAATATGTAGACCAAGGATACAATAATAATAGAAGCATTATCGATACTCTTGATCTTGGTTGGGACCTATTGAAGATAATTCCTAGAAGTGAGCTTAAGAGAATCAGAGAAGAATATCTTGATAAATATCTACCATTGGATGACAAAGGGGCTGAGTAGATGGCTAAGCTAAATGTTAATCCAACTCGGATGGAGCTTAGTACCCTTAAGAGAAGATTAAAGACCTCCGCAAGAGGTCATAAGCTCTTGAAGGATAAGCAAGATGAGCTTATGAGAAGATTCATCGAGTTAATAAGAAAGAATAAGGCACTTAGAATGGAAGTAGAAAAAGAACTTGACTCTTCCTTCAAGGAGTTTTTATTAGCTAGTTCTGTTATGAGTCCTGAGATGCTAGAAGAAGCTGTTTCCGTTCCAAAGGAAACAATTACAGTTGATATAAAGAAGAAAAACGTAATGAGCGTTAACGTTCCTGTAATGAACTTCATCAGAAAGCTAGAAGGAGATGAAGGCAGCATATATCCATATGGATTTGCTCAAACCTCATCCGAGCTAGACGATGCAATATCAAAGCTATATGGGATAATGCCAAAGCTATTAGAGCTTGCAGAGGTTGAAAAATCATGCCAGCTTATGTCCGATGAAATCGAAAAGACCAGAAGAAGAGTAAATGCTCTTGAGTACAGGACTATACCTGATTTGGAGGATACTATTAGATTCATAAGAATGAAGCTTGATGAAAGTGAAAGAAGTACCATTACAAGACTTATGAAGGTAAAGGATATAATCAACAAAGAAGCATAAATAAAAAAGAGGTTGGTTATTTTCTCAAAAGAGAAAAACCGACCTCTTAAAGTTTAAAGGCACAAAGGGAATTGGACCTTTTGTGCCTTTATTTTGGTGGGCGATATTGGGCTCGAACCAACGACCCCCACGTTGTCGACGTGGTGCTCTCCCAACTGAGCTAACCGCCCA
>CAZTEN010000157.1:0-5209 GCA_964612495.1 uncultured Tissierella sp.
TATTATTACTGCATCATAGACATTGGTTATCTGTCTTGATTTTTTATGCAAGAAGTCGTTCCTTTGATTTGCTACCTTTTCATGTAGTTTGGCTACTTTTTGCCTTTGCTTTTCTATGTTTTTACCATCCATTTTCTTTTTTGATAGCTTTCTCTGCTCTTTTTTTAGCTTCATTTCTACTTGTCTATAATATTTAGGATATTCTGATTCCACTCCCTTATCATCTATATATAGTGATGTTGAGCTATAGTCTAGTCCTAATACTTTTTCTTGTATTGGGTTTTTTGTGGTTGTTTTTTCTTCTGGATATTCTACTAAGATTGATATGAAGTATTTTCCTGTAGGTGTTTGACTTATAGTAGATGATTTTATGGATGAGTTTTCTTTTAGTGGTCTATGCATCTTTATTTTTAGATCTTTGAGTATTGGTATTCTAATATGATTTTTATCTATAATTCTTATTGAGCCTTTTTGATTATTGGTGGTATAGCTCTTTCTATCTTTGTGTTTACTTTTATATTTTGGATATCCTACTTTGGGATCTCTGAAAAAGTTCTTATAGGCTTTGTCTAAATCCATTTGTGCATTTGCTAATGCCAGGCTATCTACTTCTTTTAGCCATGGAAATTCTCCCTTATATGATGCCGGTGTTCTGTATTTTTGCTTCTTTAACTCTGTTTTATTTTCTTTATATTTTTCATATGTTGTTATTCTATTTTCTAACATTTTATTGTATATGAATCTAGCACATCCAAAAGTCTTTTGAATGATAATTTCTTGTTCTTTATTTGGATATATTCTATATTTATAGCCTCTATTTATTAGTGTCATAGTTTTCACCTTGGCTTTCAATATATCTTTTTATTACATCTATTGGAGCTTCACCTGTGGTTAATAAGCAGAAGCTCCTACTCCAAAAATATTCTTTCCATAGCTTTTGTCTTATTTCTGAATATTCCTTTTTAATTAATCTTGAACTTGCACTTTTGAATGCATTAATAAACTTTGATAGTTCGGATTTAGGATGTGCCTTGAATAATGTATGTAGGTGGTCTTTGTCATGGTTCCATTCTTGTAGTTCTATTTTGTAACTTGGAGATATATACTCGAAGATTTCTCTAAGTCTATCAGAAATATTGTTATTTATTAATTTTTGTCTGTATTTTATAACTAATATTAGATGATAATGCATTAAGAACACTGAGTGATTATTAGTATCTAGTTCCATCAATTCACGGCCTTTTATGGTATGAGACCGATTATTATCTATATAACAAATGTAACATATGTTCGGCCTGATGTCAACCTACAAAATTCATCCTCCACCTTAGAGATGAAGGAATTTCTTTTAAGCAACTGTTAAAAAATTAGTGTGAATCACTTACCACTTTCATTTGATTTTAGAAGTGGGAACTTCTTAAGAAGGTTGATAGCTATACTATCCTTATTCAGGCGTATCCACTTCGCCTCTATTTGTATAGGATGCCTAGATTCACAAATTTACTTTTCTTTAAGATATTTAGTGCTGCATTTACATCCGAATTAAGTGTCTTTCCACTATTGGTCTTATATTGTCTTCTGTTTACTCTATTGCCGCTGAAGGACATGTTTACATTGTCTTCTATTATTGGGATTTCATCACCATCAAAGAATCTCGCTTTTGATGTATAGCTTTCCTCTTGTTTTATATAGGTAATATTATATAGTTTACAGAGATAATCTAATTTAGATCTTATATTACCTATGGGTATATTAACAAAGTTTTGATTATTGACTCTTCCTATATTTATTTTATCTTGGATATTATCATTATATCCTAATACTAGGGTCCCAATATCATTGTTAATACAGTAGTTAATTATTTTTCTGCAGCTTTTATTTATATAGTCGCTTACTTGGTTATTTCTTTTTCTGGTGATTGAAGCTTGTTTATTGGTTATTCCCTTCATTTTTTGTTTGTCCTTGATACTTTGACAGCTGGCCATTTGCTTATTGTACCATTGGTTTATTGATTTTAATCCCTTTCCATCGATGATGAAGGATTGTCCTTTGTTTGTAACACAGGTTGCTAGATTATTTATTCCTAAGTCTATTGAAAGTGCATTTTTCTTATTTAATTCACTTTGATTGAGCTCTACCTCATAGGTATATTGAACCTCAAAGTACCTTCCAGATAGTTTAGGTTTTATTCTAATCTCTTTTATAGTCTTATCCTTCAAATTTGGTGGTATAGTAATAACTATAGGCTTGTGGTTTTTCTTATAACTTCTTGAGTATGGAATTATTAGTTTATAGTCATCAATTCTAACAAACCCAATAAGCAAAGTATAATATCCATCTTTGTCTAGATATTTAGGAATACTTACTTTTCCATTATATCTACCTTGATTCTTTAGTTTTAGAAGTTGGAAGAATGACTTAAAGGCCCCATCGACTTCTTTAAGTATTTGTTGACTCATATTGCTGTTTAGTATTTTATAGTTTTCATTTTCCTTACATAAGGGGTAGTTTTCATAATAGTTAAGGTACTTTCCGGTTTGAAAGAAATGTTGTCTAATATTATATAAGGCAACATTGTATAGGTTTTTAGCAGTGTGGGTCAAATCTTTTAAGATTAGATATTCTTCTTTGGTAAGATGTTTAAGCTGTTGTTTTATGGTTAGATACATAATATCACCTCCATCCATACAATATACACTTTTAGGACGAGACATGCTTCGTTACTTATATAATATCAGAATACTTGTTCTGGCGCAATATTATTTAGTGAATATTTTTTAAGCATCATTGAAACTGCTTGCAGTTTCTTCACTCCGCTGCAACGAGGTGGATATATAGGGTCTCGTTACAATTCATCTCCTACCTATAGAGGAAGGAGTATTCTTGCTAGTCTCTTTGATAAATTGTTTCTAAAGGAGGTTTTTTCCCTAAAAGTGTATACAAATTTTAGCAAAGGGATATAATATAATCATGATTAGTCTAATCTGGATTATATTAAGGGGTTGAAGATATGCAATCATTCATAGGTAGAAAAAAAGAATTAGAAGTACTTGAGAAGGAGTTTAGGCGTGAATCGGGGTTTGTGGTAGTTTATGGACGGCGTAGAGTCGGGAAAACTACCTTGATAAAGGAATTTATAAAAAACAAAAAAGCAATATATTACCTAGCAACAGAAGAAATAGAGGCTTATGGGAAAAAACAACTATTAAACCTTGTAGCAGATTTTACAGACCAAGCTTATCTGAAAAATGCAAGCTTTGATAATTGGGAAGATGTGTTTAAAGTACTTGCTGATTTTGAGCCATATGAAAAGAAAGTTATTGTAATAGATGAATTTCAGTATTTAATACAGGTAAATCCAGCCTTTCCATCCATATTTCAAAGAATTTGGGACGATATTCTTAAGGATAAAAATATAATGGTTATATTATGTGGGTCATTGATAAGTATGATGACCACACATGTATTATCCTATGGGAGCCCTTTATATGGCAGAAGAACATCGCAAATAAGATTGCAGCCCCTAAAATTTACAGAGTTGATGGATTGGTATCCGGATAGAACATTTGAAGAAAAAGTGGAATTCTATTCTATAAGCGGGGGAGTACCGAAATACTTTGAATTCTTTGAAAATGGAAGAGTGACAATTCAAAGCATTAAGGATAATGTTTTGAGCAAGTCCGGTTTTTTGTATGAAGAACCCCTGTTTTTACTTAGGAATGAAGTACGAGAGCCAATCAATTATTTTTCAATATTAAAAGCAATATCCGAAGGGAATCACAAATTATCACGAATAGCCGGGGCCTTAGAGCAAAAGTCCAATTCTTTAAGTCCATACTTGAGCACATTAAGTGAATTATACTTAATAGAAAAGCGTGTGCCTGTTACAGAGAAAGCTCCGGAGAAAAGTAGAAAGGGCCTTTATTTTATCAATGATAATTTTATTAAGTTTTGGTTTGAATATGTATATCCGAATAGAGGGGAGCTAGAGTTAGATAATCAGCAACTAGTTATAGAAAAATTTAATGAAACTTTTACAAGTTCTTTTGTTAGCTTCATTTATGAGGATATTTGTAAGGAAATCTTTGCTCAATTGTGTAGAGAAGGAGAGATAGATTTCACACCAAGCAAAATAGGATCCTACTGGAATAAAGATAGTAGTGTAGAAATCGATGTGGTCTCAGTTGATAAAACAAACAAAAAAATCTTTTTGGCTGAATGTAAATATTATAAAGATAAAAAGGTAGATATGGGAGTATATAAATCATTGGTAGATAAGTGTAAATGTCAAGACTTCGAAGAATATGAGATTATTCATGGCTTGTTTTCAAAATCAGGCTTCGAGGACAGGTTGGTTGAGCTATCGTTGAATAATCCTAAGCTGATTCTTATTAATGAAAGCTCAATAATTAGGAATTAGGTCATAGCCAAAAACTTCATAATAACTTCATAATTCTTGGGTATAAAATATAGATATTATTCAACTAATGGAGTGAGACAATGCTATCAATAATCCTTATAATAAAATTTATAATATTTACCCAAATAACAAATGTGGAATACAACAGGAGCCCGCTTGTCATAATAAGTACCCTTATTGCCATGTTTATATTATCTTTAATAAATAAGCTTAGTAAAAAATCATTTCCTGCATTGATAGTATACTCCTTAATATCAATATTGATGCTTGTGGATGCCACCTATTATAAGCAGTTTAGTCTCCTTACCTCTGTAGAAATAATCAATCAGCTAGGCCAGCTAAAGACGGTAGGTGAAAGTATAAGAGTCCTAATGGATATAAGAATAATTGCCTTGATTATAGATATCCCCTTCTTATATTTTTTCTATCCCAGAAATAAAAAGAGAGATAAGGATAAAAAGAATGATGAAAAAAAATACAAAAACCTATTTGGAAAACATCCTCTAATAATAGGCATAGCCCTTCTAATAGTTCTTGGCTACTATAATACCAAGGGCCAATTGGGCTCCATAAAAACTCAGGAATTTTTCATATATCATATAATTGATATGAAGAACAATTTAATAGAAGAAAACAGGTCTCAGACTGCAGACTTTTTCTCTGATAAGGATATTAATGACTTAAAGGAAAGAGCAAATTTAAAGGAAGGCAATCTCACAGGAATAGGAAAGGGCAAAAACCTTATAGTCCTTCAAGTAGAAGCCCTCCAGGATTTCATCATAGATTATA
>CAZTEN010000158.1:0-267 GCA_964612495.1 uncultured Tissierella sp.
ACCCTCTTGATGCTTATGTAGAAGTAACTCTAAAGGATGATAATAGAAACGATCCTCTTATTACTGATGAAGCTTTAGAAATGCTTGGTATTATGACTAAAGAGGAATACAAAACATTATCTAATCTTACAAAGAAAATAGGCTGCGTTGTTAAGGATGAGCTATCTAAAAAGGGTCTTGAGCTTTATGATATTAAATTTGAATTTGGAAGAATCGGAGAAGATCAACATATTGCGCTTATAGATGAAATCTCCGGTGGAAACATGA
>CAZTEN010000158.1:277-5184 GCA_964612495.1 uncultured Tissierella sp.
CTACCCGAATTGATTTTTCTACAATCGAAAAGCTGTGTCAGTTATTCAATTGTGGTGTTGAACAACTATTTACTTTCATTGAAAATGAGCCTATTTTAGAATCAGCTGGCTCGAAGGAGGAATCACTATGAGTGGCGTAGTAGGTATTTACAGCAAGGAAAGGAGCAATGTTTCTCAGATTCTATACTATGGACTATATGCTATTCAGCATAGGGGTCAAATCAGTACTGGTATAGCAGTAAATAATTATGGATTTATCGATTACCATAAGGATTTAGGTTTAGTGAATGAGGTTTTCTCAAAAGATATAATTGAAAGGCTTAGAGGTAATATCGGAATAGGCCATATAAGATATGCATACGCAGGAGAGGCACAGAATCTAGCCAATACTCAACCCTTTGTTGTGGGATATAAAAAGGGAGCCTTGGCTGTAGCGCATGATGGCAGCATAGTAAACTTCAAGAAGTTAAGACGTGAGATGGAGGATAATGGAGCTATTTTTCAAACTGAGATAGATACTGAGGTAATCGCAAGTCTAATTGCCAAATTCCATAAGGAAGACGTTGAAGATGCTATCATTAAAGCCCTTGAAACCATTAAAGGTTCCTATGGTATGGTTGTAATGACTAATGATAGATTAGTTGGGGCAAGAGACCCATATGGAATTAAACCTTTGGCCATTGGGAAACTTGGTGATGACTTTATTATTGCCTCTGAATCCTGTGCATTTGACACAATCGGAGCTGAGTTTGTAAGGGATGTTGAGCCGGGTGAAGTTGTGGTAATGGATGCTAATGGGCTTAGAACGGTTTCCAAAAGACCTTTGAAAAGAAATTTGTCCTTATTTGAGCTTATTTACTTTGCAAGACCCGACAGCAGAATAGATGGTAAGAGCGTATATATCAGCCGTCTTGAAGCAGGAAAAGAGCTAGCTAAGATGCACCCTGTAGATGCTGATGTAGTAATAGGAGCACCTGATTCAGGCACTGTAGCCGCAATCGGCTATGCAGCAGGCTCGGGAATACCTTATGCAGAAGGGCTTATAAAGAATAGATATGTAGGTAGAACTTTTATTCAGCCTACTCAGGAATTGCGTGAGCAGGGGGTAAGAATCAAGCTTAATCCTCTTAAGGAGAATATTCAAGGTAAGAGAGTAATTCTTGTAGATGACTCCATTGTACGTGGAACCACCATGAAACAAACAGTAAATATGATAAGAAGTGCCGGTGCTAAGGAGATTCATATAAGAATAGCATCACCACCGGTCTTATATCCATGCTACTTTGGAATGGATACACCAAGCAAGGAAAACCTCATAGCCGCTAATATGTCTAAAGAGGAAATCAGACAAATGCTAGAAGTGGAATCCTTAGAGTATATAACCCTAGAAGGCTTGCTAAAAGCTGTAGGTGGAGATGACGGATATTATACAGGCTGCTTTACAGGAGAATATCCTGTTATGCCGGAAGAATAAAAAACCCGAGACTTCGGGTTTTTTTCTATATTACATTCTGATTACAAAATTCCTAATCGATTGACATTATATTTGGCATAATGATATAAATAACTTAAGATGATTACTTTTGAGGAGGCAAAAAAGGAGGTTTTAAGAATGAAGCGATGGTTTATCCTAATATCGCTGTTGATTTCGATTTTGTTATTCAGCTCCATGGCATATGCTGCTAATAATATAATCCATGTAAGTATGAATGGTAGCAATGTTCAAGTCAAGGAAGTTCCGGTCTTAATGGATGGACAAGCTATTATATCAGAGGTCCCTTCCTTTGTATATGTTGACAGGACATTAGTACCTATTAGGTTCGTGGCAGAGGGTTTCGGAGCCGAAGTTAAATGGGACCAAGCAACAAAAACCGCCACAGTTCTCCATGACAGCAAGGTGGTAAAGCTTACTATTGACAGCAATAAAGTAGTCGTAAACAACTTAAATAAGGTATTGGACAAGAACTCAATTCCCAAATTAGTTACTTTCTCAAACAAGGATTCTAGAACTATGGTACCTGTAAGATTTGTATCTGAGGTATTGGGATATGATGTTAACTGGGATGATATAAATGAGATAGCATATATCAACTCCAATTCCAAAGGTAAGGATGTTGAGGTTATTGATTTAAATCCGGAAGTAAATGGGCCTAAAGAGCCAGAAAAACCTGAGCTTGTAGCACCACCTATTTCAACGGGTATATCTACCATAACAGGTATTAAGGTTGTAAAAGGAAGTACATCAAATAGTACAGTTGAGATCAATAGTAATCAACCTATATCATATGATACCTTGTTCTTACCTGATTCCAACAAGCTGGTTATAGATATTGAAGATGCAGTATTGAATATTTCCGGGAAAGCAGGACAAGCTGGAGAGATCTTAGTAAATGACCAGGATTTTAGCAGAGTTACTTATTCACAATATGATACATCTCCATATGTGACTAGAATTGTAGTTGAGCTTAAAGGAAGATTGGATTATGAATTTTATACTACTGAAGATGGAAAAACTACAACCCTGGCTATTAATGATAATGAATTCAATGGAATAAAAATTGACATGGTTGATGGAAAGGAAGCTCTGGTAATTGACGGAGTAGGACAAGTTAAATACAATATTATTAAGCTTAAATCACCTGAGAGAATAGTTGTGGATTTAATGGATACCAATCTTGGTAACAAGACTACAAGCTATGATATTAAAACCGGTTTTATTAAGGGAATAAGGGTATCCCAATTTGGCGGAGACAATAACTATAAACCAGGGGATAGAATAGTAAGAATAGTAATGGACATTGTTGATGGGGTGGAAAGCCCAGAGATAAAAATAGAATCAGATGGTGACAGACTAGTAATTTATCCGGAAAAGAGCATCTGGGAATTCATAAACTACGATAATT
This sequence comes from uncultured Tissierella sp., assembly GCA_964612495.1. Lineage (GTDB taxonomy): Bacteria > Bacillota > Clostridia > Tissierellales > Tissierellaceae > Tissierella_B. The sequence continues at coordinate 3,181 of CAZTEN010000158.1, forward strand.
CACAGAGTCTAAGACAGCTTACTATTAAGAATAATAATAGAACAAAATACGATGTATCATATAATTCTGATGATAAAACCATGAAAATAGTGATTCCAAAGGAAGATACACAGTTAAGAGAAGGATATGCAACTATAAAGGATGGATTTATGGAAGATATCAATATCTCTGAAACAAATGATGATATAATCGTAGCAATTAAATTTAGAAAGGCTATAGTATATGGAGTCCTTTCGGATAGTAAAGCGGAAGAAATAGTACTATCCCTTCAGAAGGATCCAAATACTATTAACGACTATACAATAGTACTTGATCCAGGTCATGGTGGAAAGGATCCGGGGGCCATATCCCCTAATGGAACTAAGGAAAAGGATGTAAACTTGATTATAGGTTTAAAGACTAGGGATAAGCTGGAATCCCTAAAATATGATGTAATAATGACTAGGACTGATGATAGATTTGTTGAACTTTCCGAAAGAGCAAGAATAGCAAATCAAAATAATGCAGATATCTTCCTAAGCATTCATCATAATTCTACATTAAATAATGGAGTAAGGGGTCTTGAAATCCTATATTGCCCTAGAGGACAAGGAACTGCAAAGGTAGAAGATCAATACCCATTGGCAGAATCTATATCCAAGGGTATTATTGAGACTACAAAGGGCAATGACAGAGGAATTATCCAACGTTCAGGTCTTGTAGTTATAAGGGATACCAATATGTCAGCGGTTTTAATAGAGGTAGGCTACCTTTCCAATGCTTCTGATGAAGCTAATATTGTAAGTGATGCATACCAAAATAAAGTCGTAGAAGGTATTATTTTAGGTATTCAAAATTACTTTGAAATGTATTAATAAAAAATAGAACAACCTTTTCTTTAGCATAGTCTAATCAAGCCCCCCATATAATATACTATTAGTATTAAAGGGGGTTTTGTTATGATTAATAGGAGAATAATGATCTTTGGACTAATAGGAATAATGGTTTTATCATTATTTACTTTAGGAAAAAATCTTGTGTCTAAGGATATAACTCAAATTTCACAAGAGATGGAGATAGTAAGCTCAGGCGATACCGATGAAATTCAGCCTGAGATTGTTGAAGAAGATGGAATGAGAAAAACAGTTATGTACTTTGAAGATGATGATGGATATTTAGTTCCTGTAATGAGAAGGATTCCTTGGGAAGAGGGTATTGCTAAGGTTGCCATAAATAATATGGTTGATTCACCTGAATTAAGGGAAGCCTTAAGTTCTACAGGACTTTCACCAATAATTCCAGCAGGTACCAAAATAAATGGCATTACTATTGACGAATCCGGTATTTGTAAGGTGGACTTCTCTGCTGAGATTCAAAATAAGGAAAGCAAGGAAGATGAGGAGAATTTAATAAAGGGCGTTGTTTATACTCTTACAGAGTTTCCAAGTGTAAAATCAGTAAAGATACTGGTTGATGGCAGTGAAATGGATACACTTAAAAATGGAACTTCTATTGCAGGAACTTTGACTCGGGAAAATATAAATCTATTAGGAAAAATCGAGGACGGAAGGTCCAAGGTCTTAGTATATTTTAAGGGCAGTGCAGATGATAATTTTGAATACTTTGTACCCGTAACTATACCTACAATGGCACCTTTGGCTAATGTATACACAGCATTGGATATCTTGTTTGAAGGACCTCCTGCTGACTCGGGGCTAGCATCTGATATACCGGGAGATGTAGATTTCCAAGGGGTTGAAATTAAGGAGGGAATAGCCTATGTAGATATCAACTTAGGTGCTGAAAGCCTTATTACAAAGGAAACTACCATCAACGATGTTATTAAGAATATAGGTCTGACCCTTGGCCAGTTTGAAGAAATTAATTCGGTAGAGGTATTGGTAGATGGAGAGATAATCAATTCAGCTATACCTGTATTTGCAAATGAATACTAATATTGTAAAGATGCTCCTAGATGGGGCATCTTTATCCTATTTGTGCGCCCAGCATGGGCGTAAACTAGTT
>CAZTEN010000159.1:0-5103 GCA_964612495.1 uncultured Tissierella sp.
TCTCCCTAATCCTCCTAATATGTACATCTACAGTTCTTAAATCTCCATAATATGCATAGCCCCAAACTTTTTCGAGAAGCTCTTCTCTGCTATAAACATGTCCTGGATTGGAAGCTAAAACATATAAAAGGTCAAATTCCTTTCCTGTAAGGTTGATATTCTTATCTACAGAAGTAACTTTTCTTCCAAGTGAATTGATTGTGAAATCATCAGTCTCAATAATATGCTTTCCATTATCACCGTTCTTATTATTGACTCTCCTTAAAACTGCCTTCATCCTAGCCTTAAGCTCCAGAATGTTAAAGGGCTTGACCATATAGTCATCGGCCCCATATTCCAATGCAAGTATCTTCTTAATGTCTTCATCAACACTAGTTAGAAATATTATGGGCACGGACGATATGCTTCTAATATTCTGGCATACCATAAGTCCATTGACTTCAGGTAATTCCAGCTCCATTAAAACCATTTCATAAACCTTCTTAATAAGTTTATCCATTACATCCTTGCAAGAACTACATATATCTATAGAATAATCATCTTGTTCTAAACTATATTTAAGTCCCTTGATAAAGGATTTATCCGTATCTATTATTAATATTTTACCCCTCACAAAATCTCCCCCTATTAGATTAGGGTTCTTTTTTCCCCATCCCTCTTTGTAATCTTCAATCCATCGAAGTATTCTAAAAGTCCTAAGCCTACTTTTCTATTGGTTTGGAGCAAATCCCTGTATTCCCCTATGGTTATAGAACCATTTGCTACAATATGCTCCTTAAGTTTTTCCAAGGCTTTATCAAAGCTTGACTTTAACAAAAATATTTCATCATTGACCCTTACAATTTCACCACTAGAAATAAGAGCAGAAATCACCTCATCTACCTCATCTGAATTATTTGAGAGCTCTTCCTTCTTAGGTGATATATATTCATTACTCTTTAGCTTAGATATTATATTATTCTTAAGCACCTGCTTCTCTGGTGTATAATATGGCACAAAATCCTTAAGCCTTAACATATCCCCTTCCTGCATTATCTCTTCATCGTCAATAAAGCTTTGGATAATCATATCAGCAATTCTTGGCTTAACTTTATTAAGAACCTTACTTCTTATCTCCTCTTTAGAGATCCCAGGTCTCAATGGAAATCTCTCATGATATGATTCTATTTCTTTTATAGTTTTATCTATAAGTTTTCTATATTGATTAATGTGTATAGGATAAGATTCTTTGGTAGCATTGAATAAAAGGACCTTACCTTCCTCCAATAGAACTTTAACGTCCCTTTCTATATTCTCTACCAGCATAGAAGTCTTAACAGAAATATCCTTTATAGATGACAATTCATCAGCCAATATAATCTTTTCAAGTATATCTGTAGTGCTTCCGGATTCCTTAACTTCCAGCTCCTCTATAACATTTTTATCAAATCTCTTTTTCTTAGAAGCATTAGGCTCTAGTATTACACCTCCTCCAATGGTAAACATAGGTGAATAGTATCTTAGGATAAATCTGTCCCCACGTTTTGCCACGATGTTTTCCTCAAGTCTCAATTGCGCAAATGTCTCTTCTCCAGGTAATAATTCGTCTCTATCAAGTAGCACTACTCTGCAGAGCACTTCTTCTGTACCTATATATAGATGTAGGCGTGTCCTATTGTTTATGGTCTTATCAATAGATCTAATAAGTTTAATCTTTACATCCATTAAACTAGTATCCATCATTGATTTAACGGGAGCTACTACAGAACCTCTATGAATATCCTCCTTCTTAACTCCTGCTAAGTTAATTGCAACTCTTTGTCCTCCATAGGCTACAGGAGCATTTTCATCATGAACCTGTAATGTCCTAATCCTGGCCTTTAGATCTCCAGGATATATTTGCACATCATCCCCTGTCTCTAACTTCCCAGCTAGAAGGGTCCCCGTTACAACTGTACCAAAGCCAGATATTGTGAATACTCGGTCTATAGGAAGTCTGGGCATGTCCTTTTCGTTTTTTTCTTCCAGGTCCTTAGAATAGGTTTCAATTGTCTTAATAAGCTCATCTATACCTGTTTTCTTAGTTGAGGACACCCTTATTATTGGACTATTTCCTATAAAGGTTCCCTTGATTGCCTTTCTTACATCCTCTTCTATAAGCTCTGTCCACTCTTCATCTACTAAGTCTGTCTTAGTTAAAACTACTATCCCTTTTTTGATTCCAAGTATATCGAGGATTGCAAGGTGTTCTACAGTCTGAGGCATTATGCCTTCATCTGCAGCTACTACTAATAATACTATGTCAATACCGATAACACCTGCGAGCATATTCTTAATAAACTTTTCATGACCCGGAACATCAATTATCCCTGCTCTTTGTCCACTTGGCAAATCAAAATAGGTAAATCCCAACTCTATGGATATTCCCCTCTTTTGCTCTTCCGCAAGTCTATCCGTGTTTCTTCCGGTTAAAGCTCTTATTAAAGTAGTTTTCCCATGGTCAATATGACCTGCTGTCCCAATTATAATATGCTTCATTACTACTCCTCAACTCCCAAGGCATATTTTATTCCTTCCACTACAAGTTCGATTTCTTCGTCATCTATGGTTCTTACATCTAAATATACCCTATCCTTATTAAGTCTTGCAATAAGAGGTATATCATAATGTCTAAGATTTTCTTCAAATGAATTAATGCTAATCTTCTTAATATCTAAAACCACACATCTAGTAGGTATTCTTTCAGTTGGAAGGGAACCTCCTCCTACCTCAGAGTAGCTATCCTCAATTTCGATTTCAATATAAGCCGAATCAATATTTTTCTCAATTAATTCCTTTAGATTTCTTGACTTCTTATCTAATGTTTCCTTTGTCATAGTAAGCATTCTTAGTGTAGGGATTTCCTCCATAGCCTTTTTTTCATCTAAATAATACTTAAAGGTACCTTCAAGTGCTGCAATAGTGAATTTATCCACTCTAAATGCACGGGTAAGAGGGTTTTTCTTACATGCATCAATAAACTTCTTCTTTCCAACAATAACACCTGCCTGAGGTCCTCCAAGAAGTTTATCTCCACTGAAGGTGACTACATCTACTCCTCTTCTTAAGGAGTCTTGAACCATATTTTCATACTCTAAGGAATACTTAGATAAATCCACTAATACTCCACTACCTAAATCCTCAATTATTGGAATATCATACTTTTCCTTTAATACTGATAACTCCTCTGAATCAACTGCAGATGTAAATCCAACTACTCTGTAATTAGATGTATGAACCTTTAAAAGTGCTGCCGTATTTTCAGTTATGGCCTTTTCATAGTCCCAAAGGTGGGTCTTGTTTGTAGTACCAACTTCAACTAGATGAGCCCCACTTTGACTCATAACATCAGGAATTCTAAAGGAACCACCAATTTCAATGAGTTCTCCTCTTGATACGATTACCTCTTTTCCCTTCGCCATGGTGCTTAGAACCAGCATAACGGCTGCAGCGTTGTTGTTTACTACCATTGCTGCCTCTCCGCCAACAACGTCCTTTATTATTTCCTCCAGATGGCTATATCTTGAACCCCTTTGTCCTTTTTCTAAATCGAATTCAAGATTGGAATAATGAGAAGCAACTTCTAGTACATTCTCCATTATCTTCTTATTTATTAGGGATCTTCCCAGATTTGTGTGAAGTACAACCCCTGTAGCATTAATACATCTCTTTAGCTTATATGAATCCTTCTTTTGAGCTTTAACTTCAATATAAGAAGGAAGATTATTAATTGTGCTCTCAATCTCTTCCTCTGATATTCCCTTTTTTATTTTTCCCCTTAGGTCTTCAATCTCTTCTCTAATGGTATCTACAACAGTTATCCTTGGAATGACTTTCATCAATTCCTTTATTTCATCCTTCTCCAATAACTCATCTATTTTAGGTATCAGAGTAAATAAGTTTCTATTTCCCACATAACCACCCTTTTCTATTCTACTTCTATATAATATTCCCTTTTTTCATTTACCTCTCCAATTATAGCATATTCAACAGGACTATTCTCCAACTCTTTCATCAATATTTCAACATTTTCTGGTTTAATGGAAATTAAGAGCCCTCCTGAAGTTTGAGGATCATATAGCAAATCCTCCATATATTGAGGTAATTTAGTTTTAAACAGCACATGATGAACTATATGCTTTTTATTGGCATAGGTACCTGCAGGTACCAAACCCATATTGGCATATTCAATTGCCTCTTCGATTATTGGTATTTGGCAGACCTTTAGCTTAATGGTAACAGAACTTCCCTCAGCCATTTCCAGTACATGCCCTAGTAATCCAAAGCCTGTAATATCTGTAAGGCTATTAACTCCCCCTGCTTTATCAATGGCATTTTTCCCAATTTTATTTAAAGTAGTCATTACCTTTACTGCCGTCTCATAAGCCCCAGGGCTTGCCATATCAGCTTTTATTGCCGTATTTATTACACCAAGTCCTATGGGCTTAGTAAGCACCAGTACATCGCCTGGCTTTGCATTTGCATTGACTAGGACCTTGTCAGGATGAACAAAGCCTGTAACCGATAGGCCATACTTTGGTTCATCGTCGGCTACTGAATGACCCCCAATAAGGATGGCTCCAGCCTCCTTAACCTTATCTGCTCCCCCCCTTAGAATCTCTCCAAGTACTGCAGGTTCTAAACAGTTAGGGAAGCATACTATATTCATAGCTAGACTTGGCTCTCCTCCCATGGCATATACATCACTTAGGGAATTGGTAGCAGCTATTTGACCAAATGTATATGGGTCGTCTACTACTGGAGTAAAAAAGTCTAGTGTTTCGATAATAGCCACTTCATCGTTTATCTTATATACTGCAGCATCATCTGATGTTTCAAGACCTACTATCAATCTATCATCATGAAATTTCGGTAAATTGCCCAAAACTTGAGCTAGGGTCCCCGGCCCAATTTTAGCTGCTCATCCAGATGTCTTTGTAAGTTGGGTTAATCTCTTTTTTTCTGCCATTTTACTACCTCCATCATTTTACACTAATTAGGTCCTTCAAGCCACTGAATATCTTATCCCCTATTCCTGATACGTTTTTCAAATCATCTATGGTTTTAAAGGGACTTGTACTTCTA
>CAZTEN010000160.1:0-2565 GCA_964612495.1 uncultured Tissierella sp.
CAGCCCGGAAACGGAAATGAAGGTGATATAAGATAGAACCAAGAGCAAAGAACAGTAATATAAATTTCATAACAAATATAGATAAAGCCCTAGAAAAATTTATGGGGGATGAGAATAGGATTAAGCAGGTGCTAATCAATATCTTAGACAATGCATTTAAATTCACGGATGAAGGTGGTAAGGTAGAATTTAGTGCTATAAAGATTGAAAATGAACTTTTAATAGAGATTTCAGATAGCGGTGCAGGTATTTCTGAGACAGACCTTCCATATGTAACTGAGAAATTCTATAAAGGTAAGAATAGTAAATCACATAGTGGTATAGGACTTTCTATTAGCGATGAAATTGTCAAACTACATGGTGGAAACTTGACTATACAATCAGAAGAAGGTAAGGGAACAAGAGTAGTTGTTAGAATACCATTAGAGGAGACTTTAATATGAAGAAATTATGCTATTTAATAATCATTCTAATAGTAATAGCTTTATTGTCCTCCTGTACCATAGTAGAAGGTAATGTTTCAGATAGGATTACATCTCCCGACAACATAAGGCCTCCAATTCGAGGTAAATGGGTAATAGATAAGGTCCTTAAGAGTTCATCATCTCAAATTAATGAGCTAGAAGCTGAACAATATATAGGTAGGGAAGCCTTGTTTCATAAGGATGCTGTCATAATTGTAGATAATTACACAACTAATCCTTCTTTTAAGATGAAAATTGTAAATGCAGCTGATTACCTCTTATATAAATATAAATCAACACCGGGAATCCTTGGTATCGAAGGCGAAAAAGTAGAAGTTATTACTATTCTTAATGACAATACCTATTTCTATGAATTCATAAAAGTGGATGAAGATACTATGATAGTCAACATTGATGAGAGTTTTTATAGTATTAAAAAGTCTGTTGAGGAGGTTTCTATAGATGAGATAAACAGATATATAAACGTGGAAAAAAGCATATTAAGGACCTTTGGAGCAGTGGAGGATGAAGCTTATCAAACAGGAATTATGATAGGATTAAAAATTTCATCCTTTGATGAAGGTAATCATGTTCCAATATGGGATTACAAAACAATTTGGATAAATAGTCAAGATAATAGTATTATAGACATATATGAATTAGATCAGCTTCTTATGCCTAGAATGAATGGATTTTGGATTCTGGAAAGTGATAGAATCATTCAAGGAGATTCAATCAGAGATGAACTCCTAGCTTTACCTCAATTTAGGGCTGAAAGTAAGGCGATGATTGAAGATGAGATGCTCCTAACTTTAAATGACAATAAGATGGGATTGAAAAACAAAGTTGAAATGCCTATGATAGCAATGTCTTCTCTATCGGTTGATGAACCTGCTGAAAAAATACAATCAATACTAAAAAATATCCTTTTTCTTGGCAATGATTATATTTCTGTGGAGAATATAGATTTAAATAAAGGGTCTAGAAAAACCCTTCAGGTCTATGCCATAGATAACTTAGCTGAAAAGAGACCAATTAAGCTCTCTGATCTCATTGGTGAAAGTGGAAAAGAGATTTTTTCTCAAAGTGCAATAAGTGCGATGACTATCGATTCGAAAATAGTAGCTAATGAGGAGAATATTGGTATAGTAAGAAAAAATGGATACTGGATATTGAAGGGAAGGATTAACTATAATCAAAATAGTGAGGAACTGTACAATGACTTCAATATAAAAACTATTCCCCCAAAGGAAATGGTTAACTACGATGAACAGGCTATTCCATGGGATGCAGTACGACTTATCGTTCCTGATGCTTTAGATGTTTTTTCTTCACCTAATAATGAATTTATTGTAGTTATTACTAGTTCTCATCTAGTAGTTTATTATCTTGAGGATGGGGATATAATCAACAACCCTGCTGCTAGAATCAAGCTGCCATATGACTCAGCTATAATAATGTCAGAATGGGCTGTGGGAAGATATGTTAACATTTGGCAAAATGAGATTATAAGAAATGGTGGGGTTCAATTAGATTATTAAAGTATTGAAAAGTTGAGATAAAGACCCGCAGGAGGGGATTATATGGATATGGTCACTAAATATATGGGCGAATTAATGGCATATACGGATAATACGAAAATTCTCCTATATGCTACATTAGGTGCGGTTATTATTACTTTCATATTCTATCTTATTTTTAAGGAATATAGATTTGTGAAATATTTGCCTGGATCCATAATAGTTTTGCTAGCTCTCTATAATCTTTTACTGATATTTGATAGCATAACTGAAAAATCTAGCCTGAAGAATTTGGAATTATTCTTAATATTAGCTGTATCTGGGTTCTCATCCATTTTTTTTGCACTTTTAATAGGAATATATACTAAACAAAGAAAAGTTAATAGGAAAAGAAAGGTCAAAAAAGAGGGTGCTTAGTGCATCCTCTTAATAGTTGTCATACCATATTTTGTTGTTACTTGATGATATTCCTACAGCACCTGCATTTAAAGCATTATGGATTTCTAGTTTTTCTTCTAAGAGTCCGCTTGCAATAATTGGAATCATAGGTTCCTTTGCGCTACTACTATATTAAGAGCGCT
>CAZTEN010000160.1:2575-5006 GCA_964612495.1 uncultured Tissierella sp.
CATAGTCTCTTGGGATACTCTTTTGATAATTTTTAATAATATGCCCGGAGAAAGTTCTATAGCATGAGGTCTTAAGGTTTTTAGAGTAGTAAGGGCATTTGCTAGAGTTATTGAATCATGTATAATGATTTTTTCTATGGTAAATATACCCATATCCTTTGATAATTTCACTAGGTTTTGCTTTTTTGTAATTATACCGTCTAGCTGAATGTTCTTAGATATATATTCTAGTCCCCAAGTATCCTTAGAAAATCCGTCTATTGAATCTATATAGATATAAAGATCCTTGTTTTTTGATTTTACCCTGTTTGATATATCTTTTAAATTAAAAATATTACCTGTATTTAAGAATATAATATTGCAATTTGAATTTAAGGCAGTGTCAAGACTATCCAGATTATTTATAGCTGCTATTATAGGGTTATTCATCAATGTTACAAATAATTGACTCATTTATTATTACCTCCTATAAGATCAAGCTTCTTCTTTCTGCTTAAATGTTTAATTCGATATTCTCTTTTAATGGCTTCTGATTTATTATCATATTCTTCATAGAAACATAGTTTTACAGGTAATCTTCCACGAGTATATTTTGCACCATTTCCCTTATTATGAGTCTTTATCCTCTTTTCTATATCAATAGTATATCCTGTATATAATGTATCATCACTACACTTAACTATATAGACGTAATGCATCCTATCACCTGTCTTCTAGTAATTTCCGTAAAACCTTGGATATTATCTCATAGGAATAGCCTTTTCTTTGAAGGTAAGCTCCAAGTTTATTCCATGTGGACTTCTTATCCTCTTCCTTATAGCTTTTTAGTTTCTTAGAGGCAATGTTTAATGCTAATTCATATTCTTCATCAGGATTATCTAACAAATAATTTTCAATAAGCTCCTTAGAAACACCTTTTTTTATTAGCTCATATTTTATTCTTTGAGATCCATACCCATTAAGATTTTGTTTATCTCTTATGAAGCTCTTAGTAAAATATTCATCATCAATATATTTGTTTTGCTTTAAGTAGTTAATAGTGTGTAAGATATTTTCTTCATTATAACCTTTTCTTCTTAAGACTTCCTCTATTTCCTTCTCAGACCTTTGACGGAAGGAAAGAAGTCTAAGGGCTTGGTTATTTGATTTTAACTGCTCTTCAGCTCTTATAATACCTTCTATGAATTCTGGGCTAATCTCATCATCTATATGAATTGAGTATTTGAATTTTAGCTCTTCATCTATTCCGAAGGAAAATTCATTGTCTATAAATACATTAATTCGTTTTTTATTCCTTTGGTATTGCAAATCAGTAATTCTCATTGTACACCTCAGTTAGAAAGGTCGAAGAAGACCTTATTCTGTCTTTTTGTTATTGAAAATAATATATAGTCCTAGGATTATTAATAGCCCAGGCCAGTACCGGCCTAATCTAATAAATTGTGGATATATTATTCTTAAGACCATATACGCACCAACAATTATTAGTCCCAGTCCAAAATAGAGGGAAGTATTTCTGACATTTGTAGATTCACCATCTTGATAGATATATCCATCTCCTTCCGGAATAATAATTCCACATAATAGATAAATAATAGCTAGAGTACCAAAGGATGGGATAGATAATATAAACCAGATGATTCTAATTATTGTTGCATCGATATTAAAGTATTCAGCCAACCCTCCACAGACTCCAAAGATTATCTTGTCGTTCTTGGATCTTGTTAATTTTTTCATAGACACACCTCCAATATAGTACAGTACTATAGTATCAGATTTAAGGATAAAGTTAAATATGAAGTATCAAAATAATTCCAATTGTAAAGACTTTATGGTAACATGGTTTTATACGGAGGTGTAACATGTTTAATCTTTTGTCAATTCTATTTAAATACGTTTTTATAATCATAATATATCTTTTTATCTTCAGCATAATTAGGTTGATTTATTTAGACATAAAAAGCATAAATCCAGTATCAGCGGATGATAGTGCATATCTTAAACTAATAAACAGAATGGATTCATTGCCTTATAAGATTAAGGAGCACTATTCAATCCATGGTAAATTAACACTAGGAAGAGCCAATGATAATAACATTTACATCAAGGACCCCTTTGTCTCCAAAAGACATATGAAGGTTACAGAGGATGAGGGAGAGTATTATCTGGAAGATTTAAATAGTGCTAATGGAACTTTCTTAAACGAAGAGAGAATTCTGGATGTTGTTAAGCTTGAGAGTGGAGATGTTATTAAAGTTGGAAATGTTGAATTTTTATTTGTCAACAGAGGATAGGAGAATACTATGTTAAAAAATGGAGTAAGTCCAAAATCTCCTAGAAATTTATTGTTTCTATTCGAGGTTTTATCATTATTTTTACTATTTATTTATCAATGGGAATCCGTAAATAGATATACATATATTACCGGAAT
>CAZTEN010000161.1:0-5002 GCA_964612495.1 uncultured Tissierella sp.
AAGTTGTTATAGGAAAATAAAACTTGAAATTTCCCCTATTCATATAGATATCACCTGGGAGTCTTCCTAATCCAATTTTATCCCCAAAGGTGATTATTAGGCCTATAATCATTATAATTACCCCTAATATAATAATAATCTTACCTAATGAATCCATAGCACCACTTAACCTTCCACATATGGTATGTTAAAATGTCCATAGGCCTTGCTAGTAGCTACTCTCCCTCTTGGTGTTCGGTTAATAAATCCTAATTGAAGTAGATATGGCTCATATACGTCCTCTATTGTCCCTCTTTCCTCCCCAGTAGATGCAGAAAGAGTATCCAAGCCTACAGGTCCTCCAGCAAAGTTCTCTATCATTGTAAGTATGACCTTTCTATCAATATAATCTAGACCAAGTTCATCTATTTCCAATATTTTTAAGCCCTTCTTTGCTACTTCATAGGTAATCCTACCATCTTCAACTACCTGGGCATAATCCCTTACTCGCTTTAAGAGCCTATTTGCTATTCTAGGTGTTCCTCTAGACCTTTTAGCTATTTCTAAAGCCCCCCTATAATCTATCTCTATACCCAATATGCCAGCAGATCTTATAACAATTTCTGTAAGACTTTCTAAATCGTACAAATCTAGATTGAGCATAACTCCAAATCTATCCCTTAATGGGGATGTTAAAAGACCAGCTCTAGTTGTTGCGCCAATAAGGGTAAATTTAGACAAATCCAACCTTACTGACCTTGCAGATGGACCTTTGCCTATGATTAAATCTAATGCAAAATCCTCCATTGCAGGGTAAAGTATTTCCTCAACACTTCTATTTATCCTATGAATTTCATCAATAAAAAGGACATCATCGTCTCCTAGATTAGTAAGAATACTTGCAAGGTCCCCTTGCCTCTCTATTGCTGGTCCTGAAGTTACCCTGATATTGACCCCCATTTCATTAGCTATAATATTTGCTAAAGTTGTCTTACCTAAACCTGGCGGTCCATATAATAATACATGGTCCAAGGATTCTTTTCTTCCCTTAGCAGCCTCAATAAATATCTTTAGCTTTTCTTTAACCTTATCTTGCCCTATATAATCATCAATCCATTTCGGTCTAAGACTTACTTCATTTTCCATATCCTCGCTTTTTAAGCTTCTCGTAACGATTCTATCCTCAAAATCTTCCACTGCTATCACCTCTAATGTTTAGATAATCTTTTTAACCCTTCCTTAATTACTTCCTCTATGGTCATTGAATTAATATCTATTAGTCTTAATATACCTTCTACTTCATATCTGTTATATCCAAGGCTCATAAGGGCTTCTACAGACTCCATATATATATTATCAGAATCACCCTTTATTTCTATATCCTCATCACCTCTGTCCATCTTATCAACTCTGTCCATAAGCTCCACTATAATCCTTTCTGCTGTCTTTCTTCCTATACCAGGGCATTTACATAGCTCTTCAATATTACGATTTAATATAGCAATTTTTATTTGATTTGGTGTAAATGTTGATAGTATCCCAACAGCTACCTTAGGACCAACCTTGGACACTAATTGAAGAAGATTGAACATCTCCATTTCTTCTTCAGAAAAAAATCCAAATAAGGCAATGCCATCTTCACGAACATTTAGTTGAGTATATAGTATCTGGTTATCTTTTCCTATCTCTAACTTTTTCATAGTATTAGCTGAAGTAACGACCTTATATCCTATTCCATTATTTTGAATGACAACATACTCATTTTTTATTGATAATATCTTTCCAATTATAAACTCAAACAAAAAATCACCTCTTTACTTCATTCTAAAGCTTTCCTTAAAATTCAAGGAACTTCCATGTGTTAACGCTACTGCAAGTGCATCAGCTACATCATCAGGTTTTGGAATCTCTATTAAATTTAATAAGAGTTTTACCATCTGTTGAACTTGATGTTTTTCGGCTCTACCATAGCCAACAACAGCTTGTTTAATCTGCAAGGGTGTATATTCATAAATTGGCAAATTCTGATTTACTGCTGCTAAGACTTCAACTCCTCTAGCCTGTCCAATTTTTATTACAGTCTTAGCATTTTTATTGTAAAATAGTTCCTCAATAGCAAAATCATCTGGCTTATATTTTTTAATTAGGGCTGTAAGCTCATCATACACTATTTTCAATCTTAAAGGAAATATAATATCAGGCTCAGTAGTTATAGATCCATAGTCAATAACCTTATAATTATTTCCCTTACATTCTATCAAACCATATCCTACAATAGCAATTCCTGGGTCAATTCCTAGTATGATCATATTTTTCTCCTTTTTACTCATATGAGAATATTGTACCATAAAAGTGACTTCTTATGAAGTTAAAGGAGTTAATCCAAATAAAAAACCAAGTTAGAATTCTAACTTAGTTTAGCTAATGTAGTTTTCTAAAATATTTGATAGCTCTTCCTCACTATCTACAATGATGCCTTCTATAAGCTTCTCTTGATCTACCTCCATGAGGACGTTAATCGGATATTCAGGAAATTGTTTATTCAATAACCTCTGTCCATTTTCATCAATGCCGAATATTGCAATACTTCCACCTTCTTCACCAATTACATAATGATCTTGACATAGATGATTCTTTTCTCCCCATAGAACAACTTTCACATTGGAAAAGGATATAAGCTGTAAATTAGCTTTATTAGCAAAAAGAAATTCATTTAAATCATCCTTAGTCATATTCACGTATTCATCATCTGCTAATGATACCTTCGATACTAAGTGTCCACATTCCTTATAATGTATTCTCTCCTCAACGAAGGTATTTGGAGTTATTCGGTTTTCCTCTCTAAGAATCTCCATATCAGTTCCATCATCTTGCTTTTCTGCTACTAGTCTATTCTGTTCCTTAAATTTTCCATCCATAATAAAGTATCCAAATACGAAGCTTAGAATAAACAATACTGATGAAAAAATTATTATTATCTTTCTTTCATTATTAAACATAAAATCCCTCCATATTTATATATAGAGGGAATTATTCCCAAAGAGCTGATATTTTATACTATCTATAACGCTTTAGCACCCTATCATTCAGCCCATTCCAATATGCATCTTTATATAGATTCTTGCCATTCTTAATCACTATTTTAAAGACTTCACCATAGATGTTATTCAAATCATCACGGGTGAGCAGAGTGCTATCTTCCTTGATATTCAATATATTTAAACTATAGTCCAAAGTTAATTGTTTGTCCAAAAACTTATTAAGACTAAATATCTTGTTCTTTATCACAGTTAAACAATAATTTTTAATATTCTCATACAAATAATTATTTTGATATTCGTCCTTATCTAATTCATTATATATCCTATCTTTAAGCCCTACAACCTCATCGTTGATAGTTTCAAATTGAAAAAGATATTTTAATGAATATAACTCATCAATCGAATAATATTTAATTGTAATACTTTCAAGTAAATTTACCCATCTTTTATTGTAAAAGCCCTGCTTATACCCTTCCATGTAAAGAAAAAGCTCTAATCTATTAACATCTTCATGTATAAGTTCGCCTAAATTCTTAGCAATCAACTGATTGCCATTCTTATGTTTTAAGAATTTAGAAATATGATTCCTTAAATATATAAGGGATATATACTTTGGATATATATTTCTTATATTATCTTCTAATTCATATAAATTAAGGAGGATATGTATGCAATTTATGTCTTTGTTGTATAAAAAATTGTGCGTTAACCCATCATAAATGTCATAGGCACTGTTAGTACATACAGTCATGTTATACCTCCTTGTGTAGATAATGCATAATATCATAACGATATTTTCTTTAAGTATCAGAGGTAATTGCATAGCAATTACCTCTTACAATTTCAACAAGGTGACTTATTCCCACAAATCACCTTGTTATATTATACTACAAATTTCGTCATAATTGTTTAATAAAATATAATTGGTTTCTTACAAAAGCTTAACATCTACTTAACAAATCACAAAAATAATTAATACCACTTAGTAACCTTATGATTCAAACCCATATTTATTTACAAATATAATTCTATAATAGAAAAATCCCATCATTCTCAGTTCTTCTAATTTCTTCATCAGGCCATATTGAAGACTGTACTTGCCCTATATGCTTTGCTTCAAGGAAGAACATACAAAGTCTTGACTGTCCAATACCCCCACCTATTGTATATGGTAATTCTCCTTCTAACAAGGCTTTATGGTAGCTTAGATGTCTTCTGTCCTCTACATTAGCTAACTTTAATTGTTTATCAAGTACTTCTTCAGATACTCTAATACCCATGCTGGATAATTCCAGCGACGAACCTATGGCTTCGTTCCATACAAGAATATCTCCGTTTAGTTCCCAATCATCATAATCAGGAGATCTATCATCATGTTTTTCACCTGAATTAAGCTTACCGCCTATTTTGCTTATAAAAACTGCTCCATATTCAATACATGCAAGATGCTCTCTTTCCTTAGCACTCTTGTCTGGATATCTATCCTCAAGTTCTTGAGATGTTATAAAGGTTATTTTTTCAGGCAGTTTATCATTCAATCTAGTAGGATAGATTTGATTAATATAAACTTCAGTTTCCTTTAAACATTCAAATATCTTGTTTACAATGAACTTTAGAAATTCTTCATTTCTATCTGACTTATCTATTACCCGCTCCCAATCCCATTGATCCACATATATAGAATGGATATTATCAACGTATTCATCTGGTCTAATGGCATTCATATCAGTATAGAGTCCTTCTCCAACTTCAAATTCATATGTTTTTAAAGCCATACGTTTCCATTTAGCAAGGGATTGAACTATTTCAAGGTTTTCTCCATACTTTCTCATCTGGAAGGTAACTGCCTTCTCTACTCCACTTAAGTTGTCATTATAACTTAGATTTAATGTTACATTTTCAGTTGTAGTATACGGGGAAGTTGTTATTGTAAAATTTCCAGTTGGATTTGTTTTATCATATGTAATCGAATCACTATAATC
>CAZTEN010000162.1:0-4996 GCA_964612495.1 uncultured Tissierella sp.
ATATAACATGGGAGAATGGAGAAAAGGAAACTGTATTTTTCAGTATTACAATTAAATCAAAAAGTTATGGGGAGTTTATAAGCCGGAGTGATGTTAATTGGGATGGTATAGAAGAATCTATCTATATCGACAAATCACAAATAGAAGAAAGACTCGTTACGTTACGCATCATTGACGTATCTGACGTTGAATTATGGAGTGAGCAGTTTTCCACTTCTCATGCAGGCTGGAATCAGCTGTTCCTCTGTGAAATGGATGATAAGCAGTATCTTCTTGGATATAACCCGGCGATGTTTCAAGGATATTGCACATATGTATATACTCTTTTTACTTTAGAAGACGATAAAGAAAAGGTAATTCGTACCAATAAACTTGAGTTTGATATAAACGGAACCAAGGAACTGGATGTAACCGAAATGATCGACTTTGCGGCTGAAATTAATACATTACTCGGCAAGAGCAACCTTCTTATAAGCAGTAACGGTGGTGATTTTAGTTTTGGTTTGCAATCTGCAGATTTATTTTTTGAAAGATTTTCATGGTTAGACGAATATAAGGAGCTTTTTACAGAGGAAGATAGTCTTGAATCCAAGTTACAAAAATTCAGTGAGTATGCAGTAACCCTCGGAACAGAAACAAACGGTAATACAGATGACTATGATTATGACATCACCAATCCCGTGGAGGTGGTCCGTGCAGACTATATGTCGTGGCTTAAAGAGGACTATACTATAAGTATGAATGTGCTCAAAGCGGAAGTGGACGATGCGGAAACACAGCGTCAGATTAAAGGATACAAAGGCAGTGAACTTGCTGAAACCCGCGGCTGGACGGACGAGTATCTTGACCAACATTTTATTGTTGTCAAGGTAATATATGAATGTGAACTTGATCATAACAAGACATTTATGAATGACGGGCTTCTTGAAGGATATGTCTTCCTGACTCGCGATCCGGAGAGCGGTGCCTGGACGATTTGCGACAGAACGAGCCCTTCAGAAGCATTATAAGGCAGCATTAATGAGAGAGCTTTGCATCATTTACATCGATTTATTAAGGAATTTTATCTTGATCAGAAACTAAAGGAGCCTAAATATATCTATAAATAATTTAAATTATAGGAAGGTTCATAACAATTTTATAAAAACATTTGGAGGAGAAGTTCATGGTAAAAAGAAATTATTTTTATAAAACGTTAATTACAATAACAGTTACTATTTTCTTATTTTCACTATGCAATATTATTTATGGAGTGGAATTTAATTATGACATACAAAAAATCATGCTTAATTACAGTTATTTTGATGGAATCGAAAATGACAAAATACTACGGAGCAAAAGCGATGGAAGCTGGCATTTATTAAAATCAGACGGCAGCAAGATTGAATTAAAAGGCAAATATTTAGACTATGCCGGAATTGAAAAAGGCGAGTATTATAAATTAGATGATAATTATTATAGGTTTGTAGTTGCCCTTGATAACCAATCAACAAGATTTGCTTTTGTTGATAAAAACGGTGTAGAGTGTTTTGTAGAGGGGTATTCATTTGCTGACCCCACAATCAGCAATAAATATTGGCTGTTGATGAATGTTGACAGTGATACAAATTATAAATTCGGACTGTATGACAGATACAATAATAAGGTTCTTATACCTGTAGTATATGATGGTTTATTATATTTGAATGATGACAGGATAATTGTAAGAAATGGAGAAAAGGAAGGGATAATAGATATTAATCAAAAAACAATTCTTCCATTCGAATATAATTATTTGGAATATATAAATGACGACTTTATAATAGCATTGGGTAATGATTTTAAATACGGCTTAATTAATATAAAAAATGAGAATTTGCTATCTTTTGAATATCATGTGATAAGTAAGGCATCTGATACAAACAATTATTGCAGGATAATAAAAGATAATAAGATTGGATTAATAAACGGGGATAATTCTGAATTATTAATACCTATTGAATATGACAGTTTATATTATATTGATGAGATTTACATAGGAAAGGAACTGATTGTAGCCGGAAAAGATGGGAAAACCGGAATAGTTGACATGGACAATAAAGAGGTCGTTCCATTTATTTATGATGTGATAGAGTTAAGAGGAAATTGTTTTGAGATTTACAAAGATGGTTTAGCAGGCTTATTAGACAGCAAAGGAAATGAAATTTTACCTGTAGAAGCTGTAGACATAATGGAAGTAAAGGATGAAGCTGTTACTGCCATAGTTTATATTGAAGATAAGGACCACAAATATGCAGTTTATAATATGGAAGGTGACGAAATAGTCTCCCCGATTTATGATTATGTAGATTATGGTGTATCAGAAAAATATATGATTGTAAAAAACGGATGGTCAGCTAATTTAGTGGATAAGTTAACAGGTGAGGAAGTATTGGAAAATAGTTATTATTCAGATATAAGGTATATAAATGATAAATATTTTGCAGGAGGAAACAGCAGCTACTTCGGCATAGTTAATTTTGCCGGTCAGCTGTTGACACCCCAATATTATACCGATATTTCACTTATTGATATGGATGGAGAGGAGCTTTTAGCAGCCCTTAGGCATACAAACAGCAAATTTGACAGGGAAATTGATTATTTTAAACAAATACAGGGACCATCATCCTGGGCAGTGGATGAAGTTAGCAAGGCTATAGAAAGTAATTTAGTTCCATTTGAATACCAGTCAGCATTTACATTTAATATAAAAAGATACGAATTCTGCAGTATAATAGTAGAATTTTTGGAGGAATATTATGACACTTCAAGGGAAGAAATTATTAAGGATAAGAATATAGATGTGACCAATCAGGGCTTTGTTGATGGAATTAATGAAGATGTGGCAATATGCCTTGATTTAGGTATAGTTAAAGGAAGGGGAAACGGTATATTTGACGGTGACAGCGAGATTACAAGAGAAGAAGCAGCTGTTATGCTTACTAATATGGCGAAATATTTAGGACTTAATATTGACGCAGATGAAGCAAAATTAAATGACAAAGAAGAAGTATCAGAATGGGCGTTGGATGCAGTTAATTTTGTTCTGCAAAATAAATTCATGCAGGGTGTAGGCAATGATATGTTCTCTCCTAAATCAAATATAACAAGAGAACAAACCTATATTATTATGTATAGAATACTTAATGAAACTGAATTTTATTCTTTATTTAATAAGGCAAGTGAGGCATGGGGCTGGTTTTATGTTTGGACTATGCCTCTGAAAGGAACACCGGGATTGCCTATTGTTGGAATTGAGACTGAATCCGGAACATGCTTTGAAGTGGATTATGAAGGTATCGAAACTTTAGAAGATTTGGAGAACTATTTAAAAACAATATTTTCAGATGAAAAAGTTGAGGGCATGCTAAAATCCGGCAGATACTTTGATGTTGACGGTAAACTGTGCGCCTATGATATGGCAAGAGGTACTAATCATAGTTATGGAAAAATAGCGGAAGTAAATAAGAATATTATAAGTGAAAATAAAATCGAGTATAATGTTTTTGTTGAAAAATTGAATTATAATTATGAATTGGAAGGTTATGAAGAATTCACATTTATTATTGAAAGAAGCGGTGACTTCTGGGTATTTTCCAAATTCCCCGCCTGGTGGTAAAAGCTGTTTTTATGCATACACTGCACACAAAGACCTTCGGTAAAGGATACAAGCTTCACTTTTGCAAGATCAAGTTGTCGAATTGAATGTACGAAAGTGGCTATGATTTTAGGATTATTGAATTACAGGTCAAAAACTATTGATTGTTTATAGATTTAGGTTATAATATAAGTTTTATGATAATTACGGTAATTATTAGAACTACACAGTACCTTAAGAGAAATGTCTTTAATAAATATATTATTTAATATAAAATAAAGGATAGAAAGTGAGGCAGCTATGAAGGTAATAGATTTAGCGCATGCGATTTGTAAGGGTATGCCTGTTTATCCGAGAACTGAGAGACCAAAATTAGACATTGCAAATATATATGAGCATTCAGCGAGTCTTAAGGGGGGGCTTTATGAAAAAGAGTAAGATTATTATTATAATTAGTGTTGCAATATTACTACTTGCATTATGTTATAGCTGCTATAAATTTGAATATAACGAAATCACAGATACCTATGATTGGATCACTTTAAGAAATATCTATTCTGAGCTTGATGACTTTTTGGATACATATGAGAAACAATATCAGAATCGAAGTGTATATGAATTTGAAGTTAAAAATAATTTACTTTTAAGAAAATATTTTAATCAAATGCATACTTATGAATGGTACTTATCCTTATCTCCGCGTCTTAACTCTATAAGTTATTATGTTTTTAAAATAGCTGATATGAATGATGACGGCATTAGTAAAAAAGAATTAGTATATTTAACATATGTGCGAGACAGCCTTAAAGGGTACATTTATAAAATTAATGATGAGCTTGAAGAAGTATCTATAAGAAGGATGTTTGGAATATTCCGCAAATCAAATGTAGCTGAATTAGAAGATATCTTTAATGTAAATATAGATGAACTCAATACAGTTCCGGGAATCTTTATGAGCGAAGTATCATTAGTTGATAAAAGATTAGCTTTCTCTTTAATAAATGAAACGGATGAAACCATCTATTATGGAGAATACATCACACTTGAAAAACAAAAAAATGGGAAGTGGTATGAAATATCTTTATCCGAAAAGGTAGGTTTCACAGATATACTTAATTATTTATCTCCTCATTCAGAAGATAAAACTTCTTATCCAACAGAAGCATGGGAAAATATTTCAACAGGAAGATATCGATTTATTAAGGAATTTTATCTTGATGAGAAACAAAATGAGCCAAAATATATTTATAAAGAATTTGAATTATAGGAAGGGTAATGAAGAATTTTATAAACAAAATTTGGAGGAGGAAGCCAAAATTAATGGGGGGAAATGCTATATGAAGATATTGAAGAAAGCAAATAGGTTAAACCGTGGAGATA
>CAZTEN010000163.1:0-4982 GCA_964612495.1 uncultured Tissierella sp.
GTTGCAGAGGGTGCTGAAGATATAAAGGTGTTAGAAATGCTCTATGATGCTGTTAAGACTGTATTGGGGATTAGTGGAAATAGAGTTCAAGTATATTATAGTAAATAGGAGGGGTAATATGTTTAAGATTAAGAGGCCGGCAATTATTGGTATGTTATTAATTCTATTGGTTTTTACAGGGTATTTAAATTATCAGTTAACTCAAAAAGCACTACTTAAGGCATCCGGTGATTATCAGCAACATGAAAAAGCTCAAATGACAAACCTAGGTCAAGAGTATATGGGTGCCCAAGAAGGGGATTATATAGATATAGTTGACTCTAAAGACATTAATGACAATGTTGCTGAGGTAATATCATCTAACAATGAAGATTTGGCTGAAGTTATGAACACAGAAAGTACAACTTCCAGAGATTATTTCGTTGAATATAGATTATCCAGAGATAAATTAAGAGCAGGAGCAATGGATAGACTTGATGAGATAGTAAAAAATGAAAATACAGCTGAAGATGTAAGGACTAAGGCACAGGAGGAGATTATTAATATAGGTAATATTTCAGAAAAGGAGCTGCAGATTGAAGGTTTAGTAAAATCCAAAGGATTTGATGAAGCTCTAGTGTTCATAAGTGATGAAGACATTAAGGTAGTTGTGTCTGCAAATGAGCTAAAAGACCAGGATGTAGTTAAGATTCTAGATATAGTAAAATCGGAAACATCCTTTAATGGAGATGCTATTAAAATAATGAAAAAGCAATAGATTTGTTGTAAACAACGACTTCCTTTGGTATAATAGCTTTATTAAGTGGAGGTGTTTTATATGACCGAGAATTTAAATAATGATATTACGGATAAAGGTAGTATAAGAATTTCCAACGATGTAGTAGCTGTTATTGCAGGAGTTGCTGCAACAGAGATCAAAGGTGTCATAGGAATGAGCGGTGGAATAACAGGTGGAATTACTGAGCTTTTAGGCATGAAGAATTTATCTAAGGGCGTAAAGGTTGAGGTTGGTGAGAAAGAAGCATTAATTGATGTTTTTTTAGTCGTTGAATACGGATCAAATATAGCAGCCCTAGCCCAAGAGGTTCAGGAGAATGTAAAGAAAACTGTAGAAACTATGACAAGTCTTAATGTTGTCAGTGTTAATGTTAATATTCAAGGAGTTAGCATACCTAAGGAAGGGAAGGCTGAAGCCGAACCTAAAGTAAAATAGTAACCATCTTAAACGAGGTGTAGCTTTAAGCTCACCTCGCTTAAGAGTATTGAACACTCAAATAACATTTTAAAGCTTAAAATAGGTGATTTTAAGCTTTATTTAAACTAATAGGGCAAAGCCCTTAGGAGGAAAGTATGGGTAGGAAACAAGCCAGAGAAGGTGCTGTGAAATTGATGTTTCAAATGGATAGTACCAATGATTATTCCAATGAGGCGTTGGAAATATTTTTAAATAACTTCGAATTTGATGAAAATGAAACTAAGTATATCATGGAATCCTATGAGAGTATTAAATCAAATATTGAAGAGATAGATAAAAACATAATTGATAACCTAGAAGGTTGGAGTATTCACAGACTAGCCAAGGTTGATTTAGCTGCTTTGAGAGTAGCTATATATGAGATTATGTATAGAAACGATATACCTATACAAGTAGCCATTAATGAGGCTGTTGAAATTGTAAAGCTATATAGTAAAGAGGACAGCTTCAAATTTGTAAATGGAGTACTAGGAGGATATGTAAGGAAATTGAAAAAAAATGAATAAACTTTTTCTAGGTATAGATACAAGTGCTTATACAACTTCCATTGGAGTTGTAGATGAGAATAAAAATGTTATTGTAAACCTAAGCAGTGTACTTAAGGTTCATGGACAAGGGTTAAGACAGCAAGAAGCAGTATTTCAACATTTAAATAATATACCAGAACTTATAAGCTTACTTTCCGATAGTGTTGATTTAGATTTAATTGACACTATTTCTGTGTCTTCGAAACCAAGAAATGACATTAGTTCTTACATGCCTGTTTTTGTTGTTGGAAAAAACCAGGCATTTATTCTTTCCAAGGTTCTTAGGACAAGCTTTAAGGAATTCAGTCACCAAGAAGGTCATATAGGAGCTGCTCTTATGAAGGAAGATAGAAATCTTGAACGCTTTTTATCCCTTCATATTTCAGGAGGTACTACAGAGCTTTTGCTGGTCGAAAATAAGGAGGATAACCTAGACATAAAGCACATAGGAGGTACCTTAGATTTAAACTTCGGTCAGCTCATAGATCGTATTGGAGTATCTTTGGGTATTCCATTCCCATGTGGAGCTGAGATGGAACGTATTTCTCATGGAGGTAGACCACTGGATAATAATGTTCCAATCTCTATTAAGAATGGAATTTGGTCCAACATATCAGGTTTAGAGAATTACTTTATAAAATTATTGGATTCTGGTAATTATAGTAAAGAAGATATTATTATAACCTTATTTCACACCATAGGAAGGATTTTAGAAAATTTAATTCAAAATGCTGTTAGAAATTATGATATAAAGGATATATTAATTACTGGTGGGGTATCTGCAAATTCATATATAAGGAACTACCTGGATAAAGGCAATCTAGACTATATATATCCCCCTAGAGAATTGTCTACGGATAATGGAGTTGGAATTGCATATCTGGGGAGTATTAAAAATGGGCATAGGTGGTGAATAAATGAAGCCATTTAAAGTAAATGAGGTAAATACATATATAAAGCGTGTATTAACTACGGATATGTTACTTTCAAATATACAGGTTGAAGGGGAAGTATCCAACTTCAAACACCACTATAGTGGTCATATGTATTTCTCTTTAAAGGATGATAAAAGCAGGATTAAATGTGTAATGTTCAAATCTGATAATGAAAAACTCCTTATGAATTTAGAGGAGGGAATGAAAGTAGTAGTGACAGGATATATTTCTGTTTTCGAAAGGGATGGAGATTATCAGCTTTATATAAGAAATATTGAAGAAAAAGGCATTGGAGATCTCTATAAGGCATATGAACTATTGAAGAATAAACTTCAAAATGAAGGCTTATTCGATGAAATACATAAGAAGAAAATTCCGCTTATGCCTGAAAAGATAGGTATAGTTACATCTTCTACAGGAGCTGCAATAAGGGATATAATCAGTATTTTAAAAAGAAGATATCCACCATGTAAAATACTCATATATCCTTCCTTAGTTCAAGGTCAAGATGCACCATGTGAAATAATTAAGGGCTTAAGATTTCTAGATAATTTGGAGGATATTGACCTTATAATTACAGGTCGCGGAGGAGGTTCAATAGAGGAGCTCTTTGCCTTTAATGATGAGGAATTGGCCAGAGCTGTTTTTGCTTCCCAGATACCTGTTATCTCAGCTGTAGGCCATGAAATTGACTTCAGTATCGCGGATTTCGTAGCACCTACACCATCTGCAGCTGCGGAGCTATCAGTTCCTGATATATCTTATCTATATGATGACTTGAATAATAAATATTATAGTCTAACTAATTATATTATTAACCGTTTAAGGGGTATAAAAGCTGACTTAAATATGTACGAAAGAGGCTTAAAGTACAATAATCCAATTCAAGGTTTACGAGAGAAGAATCAGGAAGTCGATATTCTATATAGAAAGCTTACAGGCATTATAAATCAAAAATTAAATAAGGAATATAGACATTTTGCAGTGCTTGAAAATAAGCTTAACATGTTAAATCCAATCATATCCTTGGAAAAGGGCTATGGTGTATTGTTAAATGGTGACGGAAAAGCAATTAGGACTATAGATGACTTGAGCATAGATGAGGAGATTAATATTCTACTAAAGGATGGAGTAGTAAAGACACTAATACTTCATATCGAAAAGGGAGGTGTATTGGGTGGAGATTAACAAATTAACTTATGAAGAAGCTTTATCAAAGTTGGAAGATCTTTTGGTAGATTTAGAGGATGAAGACTGTACTCTTAAGGACTCAGTTGATAAGTTTAAACTTGGAATGGAATTATACAATCATTTAAATGAAATATTAAAAAAGACTGAAGGTGAAGTTAAAATCATATTGGGTGAGGATAAGGAAACACTAAGGGAGATTGACTTCATCAGGGAGGCTGGAGATGAATATTGTTAATGAAATAGAAAAACAAAGTAAGGTCATAGATTTTTATTTAGAGGAAGTCATGAAAAAAAGAGATGATTTCAATAAGACCATATTTGATGCCATGGAATATAGTTTATTTACAGGCGGAAAAAGGCTTAGACCTATTATGACTTTAAAGACTTATTCTATGTTTGATGATGATTTATTAAAGGTAATGCCCTTTGCACTAGCTATAGAGATGATTCATACCTATTCCTTAATCCATGATGATTTACCTTGTATGGATAATGATGATTTTAGAAGAGGAAAACCGACTAATCATAAGGTATATGGGGAAGCTATGGCTGTTCTAGCAGGAGATGGTTTATTAAACCTTGCTTTTGAAACTATGTCTGAACATATATATAAAAATTCTAAGACTGAGGGTTATTTTAGGAGAAACATAAGGGCTATGAAGGAAATCAGTACATATTCCGGCACAAGTGGCATGATTGGAGGACAAATTATGGATCTTATGAGTTCCTTTAATAATATGGATGAAGAAAAGCTTTTCTATATGTACAAATCTAAAACTGCAGCATTGATTCAAGCAAGCATAGTTTCAGGTGCTATAATTGGTGGAGCTGATAGTGAAGATATTAGGGCACTTAGGGATTTTGGTCTATATCTAGGTCTGGCATATCAAATTCAAGATGATTTATTAGATGAATCCCAGGATGAGTATATAAACAAGTTTACATACCTTAGATTTCATAGCATAGAAGAAGCTGAAGAAAAGGTAGTAGGTTTAAGTCAAGATGCCATAAATTCCCTAACGTCTTTAAAGAATAGGGATATAAGTTTTTTAAAGGAATTAACCGGATATTTAA
>CAZTEN010000164.1:0-4939 GCA_964612495.1 uncultured Tissierella sp.
AAATGGTGTAAAATTTAATAACTTTTATTTTAACTTTTACTGGGGCTTCTTTTATAGCGCTGGTTATTTTGCTTACAAAAAGTTAATAGATGTTGTTTTACCATTTCGAAGATGGGTTGTCTGTGGTGCTTTATAGCCCCAATATAAGTTGATAAAAATTGAAATTTTTCTCAAGAGACTCTTCGGTGGGTCTCTTTTTTTTTATCAATTTTTGTATTTAATATTAAATAGGAGGTAGTAAAATGGTTATTGTAATGAAACAAAATGTACCTGAAACAGAGATTGATAGGTTAGAAGATAAATTTAAGAGCCTAGGAGTTATGGTTCATAGATCTAAAGGTGTAAATTACTATCTTCTAGGATTAGTTGGAGATACAAGAAAGATAGATATAGGCCAAATTCAAGGAAATAATTATGTGGATAAGGTAATTAAGGTATTACACCCATTCAAATTGGCTAGCCGTGATTTTCATCCTGAAAGTACAGTTATAGATGTAGATGGTATTAAAATCGGGGGTGGTAGCCCGGTTATTATGGCGGGACCTTGCTCAGTGGAAAGTGAAGAGCAATTTATGACTATTGCAAAATCCGTTAAGGAAAGTGGTGCCCATATGTTAAGGGGGGGTGCATTCAAACCTAGGACCTCACCATATAGTTTCCAAGGTTTAGGGGAAGAGGGCTTAAAGATTATGAATAAGGCAAAGGATGAAACTGGAATGCCAATTGTTACAGAGGTAATGAGTACAGAGGATTTTGAAATGGTTGCCCACTATTCAGATATAATCCAAATAGGTGCAAGAAATATGCAGAATTTCTCACTTTTAAAAAGATGTGGAAAGTCAAATAAACCAATTATGATAAAGAGGGGACTCTCTGCTACTATTGAAGAACTTTTAATGTCAGCTGAATATGTTATGGCTGAAGGAAATAATAATATCATTTTATGTGAAAGAGGTATTAGGACATTTGAAACCTATACAAGAAATACTTTAGATATAAGTGCAGTTCCGGCTATTAAGGAATTAAGTCATTTACCTATTATAGTAGATCCAAGTCATGCAGCTGGTAGATGGGCTATGATTAAGCCATTATCCAGAGCTGCTATTGCAGTAGGTACAGATGGTCTAATTATTGAGGTTCATCATGACCCGGAAAATGCGCTTTCAGATGGTTCTCAATCTCTAAAGCCAAATAAATTCGCAGAATTGATGGATGAAGTAAATCAAATTATAGAAATCATTAAAAATTAGGAGCATGATATATGGAAGTTATACCTATAGATTTAGATGAAAATTCCTATGATATTATTATAGGAGAAAATCTTTTAAAAAATTTAGATGATATTTTATCTATTGAGGATGAAAGAAATTTCATCCTTACGGATAGAAATGTAGATATGATATATGGTGATAAACTTCATAAACTAAAGCACTTCTTTAAGCTAATAATTGAACCTGGGGAGAAGAGCAAGTCTATTGATGTTGCAATAGATGTTTTAAGGCAAATGTTAGAGAAAGGGCTTACAAGGAAATCTGTGGTCATCGCTTTTGGTGGAGGAGTTGTTGGTGATTTAGCTGGTTTTTGCAGCTCTATATATATGCGTGGAATCTCCTTTATACAGATACCGACGACCCTTTTGGCTCAAGTGGATAGTAGTGTTGGTGGCAAGACCGGAGTAAACCTAAATGACTATAAGAATATAATTGGTTCCTTCTATCAACCAAAAAAGGTTATTATTGATGTTAATCTCTTATCTACTTTGCCAAATAAGGAGTTAATGAGTGGCATTGGTGAAATTATTAAATATGGACTAATCCATGACTACGAATTTTTTCAATATATAAAAAAAGAAATTGAAGGAATTAGGTCCTTGAATAATAATGTAATGAAATATGTAGTTAAACGATGTTGTGAGATTAAGGCAAGAATAGTGGAATTGGATGAAAAGGAAGACGGATTAAGGAAGATACTGAATTTTGGGCATACATTTGGACACGCATTAGAGGGAGCCACTAACTTCACAAGATACTCTCACGGTGAGGCGGTAATAGTAGGTATGTATTATGAAACCATATTAGCTAGAAAAATGGGTATTGTTCAAGAATTATATTCAAACGAGATTTTAAGCTTTTTAGAAAGCTTGGGAGTAGATTTAAGCTTGTCTGAATATTCAACTTCTGTCTTGATTGATTTTATGACAAGAGATAAGAAGAATAAGGATAATAAAATATCCTTCATACTGCCTATTAATAGGGGGGAGGTGAAAGAATATCTATTAAATATAAATGAAATAAATTGGAATTGTGATTAATACAATATATAATTTACTTCATAAATATGGAAGAAGCTAATATGAATATTAACCTATTATTAAATTCATAATAAATATATGATGAAAAAAGAGAGTTTGCTAAAATATATATTCTATGGATTATTAGGACTTAGTCTAGAGGTTTTTTTTACAGGGTTTTTATCCTTATTGAAAAACGATTTAACTTTGGAGGGGAAATCCTATATATGGATGTTTTTTATCTACGGTCTTTCGTTATTTCTTGAGCCTATTCATGATAAGATAAGATATCAAAATATAATAGTAAGGGGTTTAATCTATACGGTATTAATCTACATCGTTGAATTATATTCAGGAAGCCTAATAATGAAGTTAATAGGGGAGTGCCCTTGGAGCTATAAGGATAGTAATCATGTTGACAGCATAATTAATCCGGAGTTTTTACCGATTTGGTTTACTTTAGGACTATTTCTTGAACGAGTTCATGATTTCTTGGATAATAAAATAAGGTTACTACTATAAAAAGATGCCACATAGTGGCATCTTTTTATGTTCTATAAGCTCCGTTTATCTTTACATAATCATATGTTAAATCACAGCCCCAAGCTGTAGCATTTTGATTTCCGTCTTTTAAATCGATATCTATAATAATGGTCTTGGTGTCTAGGATTTTCTTTGCTAGGACTTCATCAAAGTCTACTCCAACTCCATTTATTGCGATTTTTATCTCATCTTCTAGGCTTTTCATCCAGATTTCTATTTTATCAATATCTATATCTGTTTCTGAATAACCTAATGCACATACTATTCTTCCCCAGTTAGCATCGCTTCCAAAGATAGCAGCCTTTACTAGGCTTGATGATACAACTGCCTTAGCACATTTTCTGGCATCTGTTAAGGTCTTAGCATTAGAAACATTAACCTCTATAAGCTTTGTTGCGCCTTCACCATCCTTAGCTATAAGCTTAGCAAGCTCTGTATTTAGGGAATCTATCGCTTCTTTAAATATCTTATAGTTTTCATCTTCTGATACTATTTTAGTATTTCCCGCAACACCATTTGCTATAATTACAGCCATATCGTTTGTGCTGGTGTCACCATCAACTGAAACCATATTATATGTCTTTTCAACACTTTCTTTAAATGCCTTATCAAGCATTTCCTTTGATATATTTGCATCTGTTGCTACAAAAGCAAGCATTGTTGCCATATTTGGATGAATCATTCCTGAGCCCTTAGCTATACCGCTAATAATTACATTTTTTCCATCTAATTCAAATTCAGCAGATGCTACCTTTGGGAAGGTATCTGTAGTCATTATAGCTCTGGCAATGTCCCCGCCGCCTTCTTCAGAAACAGCTTTACAAGCTTCTTCTATTCCCGGTACAATTTTATCCATCGGAAGTTGAACTCCGATTACCCCTGTAGAGGCTACAATTACATCCTCAGGATTAATGCCAAGATATTTTGCAGTGCTTGATGCCATTTCCTTTGCATTGTTGTATCCTAAAATACCAGTACTAGCGTTTGCATTTCCGCTATTTACTACTATTGCCTGAATATTTTCATTATCAATATTTTCCTTGTTTAGCTTTATCAGTGGTGCTGCCGCCTTATTTTGTGTAAATGTACCTGATGCAACAGCTTTTTCTTTACTGAAAATTACTCCAAGGTCTTTTTTTCCGCTCTTTTTAAGTCCGGCCCACATTCCTGAAGCCACAAAACCCGGAACATCAGTAATGGTTTTAATGCCTATTTTTATCATCCGTTTTATCCATCCTTTCTCAATTTATTATGGAGCCATAGGAATCATATCTATTCCCTTAGTTTCCTCTATTCCAAACATAAGATTCATATTTTGGACAGCCTGTCCTGCGGCGCCTTTTACTAAATTATCTATTGCTGAAACTACTATTACTCTATTAGTTCTCTTATCTACTCTTAAACCGATATCACAAATATTTGAGTTTCTTACCCATCTGGTTTCAGGTAGAGTCTTAAGCACTCTTACAAAGTATTCACCTTCATATTGCTTATTATACAAATCATAAAGTTCATCTTGTGATACCTGGTCTTTCAAATTTGCATAGCAAGTTGCAAGTATTCCTCTGTTCATAGGAACTAGGTGAGGGGAGAAGTTTAAGGTTATTTTTTCCCTGGATAAATCTGACATCACTTGCTCTATTTCAGGTGTGTGTCTATGGTTTGTCAAGCCATAGGCTTTAAAGGATTCATTTACTTCTGCATAAAGGTTATTTATATTTGCAGATCTTCCTGCACCTGATACACCGGATTTAGCATCTATAATTATCGACTTAGTATCAATAAGACCGTTCTTTAGAAGAGGTGCAAGGGCTAAAATACTTGAAGTTGGGTAACAACCTGGGTTTGCTATAATATTGGCATTCTTTATACTGTCTCTAAATAGTTCGGGTAGACCATAAACCGCTTCCTTCAAAAGTTCAGGAGTTCCGTGTTTTAGACCATACCATTGTTCGTATTCAACCTCATCCTTCAACCTATAGTCAGCACTTATATCTATTACTTTAACTCCGTTCCTATAAGCAAGTTCTACTAACTCAAAGGCTTTTCCATGAGGCAATGCCAAGAACAAAACATCTATATTATTAATATGATTTGAAATTTCAT
>CAZTEN010000165.1:0-4882 GCA_964612495.1 uncultured Tissierella sp.
GATATCAAGTGTGGAGCACATAATATTGAATTATGATGAATAATTCAGGTTTAATCTATTAAATTTCAATGCTTTACTAATTCACTGTAGGAGGAATTTTTAATGACTAATGAAAACTTAAACCCATTTCAAAGCGCAAAAAAACAAATAAAGATTGCATGTGATAAATTAGGACTAGAACAAGGTGTATATGAGCTTCTTAGCGAACCTAAAAGGGTCATCGAGATATCTATCCCTGTAAAAATGGATGATGGAAGCCTTAAGGTATTTAAAGGTTATAGATCCGTTTATAACGATGTTGCAGGTCCCGGAAAGGGAGGCATTAGATTTCATCAGGATGTAAATAGGGATGAAGTCATAGCTCTATCCGCTTGGATGGCTATTAAGTGCTCAGTTCTTTCTCTTCCATACGGTGGAGGTAAAGGTGGGGTAACTGTAGACCCTTCGACTCTATCAAAGGGTGAGCTAGAGAGATTATCCCGTGGCTATATTCAAGGAATTTATAAATACCTTGGAGAAAAGATAGATGTTCCTGCACCGGACGCAAATACTAACGGACAAATTATGGCTTGGATGACCGATGAATATATTAAGCTAACAGGCAATCACTCTATGGGAGTTATAACAGGTAAACCTGTTGAATGGGGCGGTTCTGAAGGAAGAGGAATTGCAACAGGCTTTGGGGTTTCACTTATTGCAAGAGAAGTTTCAAAGAAAATTGGAATAGAAATAAAAAATGCCACAGTAGCAGTTCAAGGATTTGGAAATGTAGGGAGCTTTTCTGCTAAATGCTTGAAGGATTTAGGTGCAAAGACTGTAGCCATTGCTAAGAGGGACTTTGCTATTTACAAGGAAGACGGCATGGACATAGAAGAGTTAATTGAGTATAACAAGAAGAATAGGGATGTACTTGGTTTCCCAGGAACTAAGAAGATCTCCCTTGATGAATTCTGGGCACTTAAGGTAGATATATTGGTACCTGCTGCCTTGGAAAATGCCATCAATGTTGATAATGCAGATAAGATCAATGCTAAGCTTATTTGTGAGGGAGCAAATGGTCCTATAAGCCCTGCTGCAGATGAGATCCTAAATGAAAGAGGTATTATAGTCGCTCCGGATATATTGGCAAATGCTGGCGGCGTTGCTGTATCATACTTTGAATGGGTTCAAAACCTTCATGGCTACTATTGGAAAGAAGAGGAAGTACTTGAAAAAGAAGAGCATGCCCTTCTCAATTCCTTTAATAATATCTGGACAACTAAAGAGGAATACAAGGTATCTTTCAGAGAGGCTGCATATATGTATTCATTAAAGAGAATTGCAAATATTATGAAGTTAAGAGGTTGGTACTAATTACTACTTACTCTTACATTACGATTATATTACAAATCATGTAAGTCTATTGCTTTCTTCCAGTATCTGGTGTATGATGAAGAAAAAGAGAAGATTCCATTATCTCCGATAAAAGCAAACTTGGTGAAAACCAAGGACGCAAAGCCACGGGTCTAATGTGTTAGACTATGACAGCCGGGTTGCCGAAGAGGTTACATTAAAATGTAACTGTATGCTTTGGCATGCAGTTTTTTATCTTTCGGGACTAATGGAAAAAGGAGGAGCAAATGAAAAAGCTAATTTGTAGTATATTAACTGTAGTCTTGGTAATGTCATTGTTCGTACCTGTATCCTTTGCAGCAGCAGAGGATTATCCTTGGGTTTTAGAAGAAGTTGTGAAAACAAATGTGGAAATTGCTAGAATGGTTGATCAAGCCATAGATGAGGTCGAGGATTTAGATGATAACGATAAAAGATATGAAAAGGACCTTAAAAAACTAATCCATGAATTAAAAAAGGATACCGATAAAATCGCTAAGGAAATGATAAAAGAAGCTGCTAAGGTTGACATTGAAGTAATTTGTGAGTATGATACTGAAGTCATCGGCGGTCAAGAAGTGCTTATAGATCCATTAAGAATTCTAGGTTTTTAAATTTAATAGTTATTTTATCTTTAATTAAGGGTATCTTTGATACCCTTTTTTTATTATAATGAGGTATAGATGTCCCCACTTCTTAAACGGTTGAATCGTTGCGGTGGTGTGAAAAGGAGTGAAACCATGTATAAGGGAATCCATATTGGAATAAATGGCAGTTTTATTGAAAATTTCGTTCAAAACTCGGGAGAGCTAAAGCTTTTGGGAAAAGGCGACGGCTCTGAGGTAATGCTTCAAAGGATCAAGGCAAACGAAACAGTTATCATAGAGCCCGGTGATAATATTGAACTGATGGAATTTTTTTATATCTTAGAAGGTGAATTAGAATTGGATGACAACCAATCCAAGACTACTTTAAAAAGGGGTGATTATTTTTATAGTCACTGTCTCTATGAACATGTTCAGTTTGAGACAAAATCTCAAGTGAGTTTACTATATTTTTCTACTCAGCCTGTTTTCAACTTTTTGAGTACAACTATAAATGAATTAGTGGAATTAGCCAATACCGTTGAAAAAAAGGATTATTATACCCACGACCATATACAAAGGGTGAAGAACTATGGAATAATGATAGGCAACAAGTTGAGATTATCCAAGGAAAAGATTGAAAACATCGCATTTGCTGCCCTCTTTCACGACTTAGGGAAAATCAATGTACCTGATTATGTGTTAAACAAGCCCGATAGGTTGACCGATGAAGAATTTGGCCTTATTAAAAAACATTCTGCATGGGGGGCCGAGCTGGTTAGCAAAACATATTTTGAAAATTTATCTAAAATAATCCGACAACATCATGAAAAAATCGATGGTTCAGGATATCCTGACGGCCTAAAGAGCGATGAAATACTAATCGAGGCTAAGATAATAGGTGTAGCCGATGCATATGATGCAATGACCTCCAACAGATCATATAGAAAGGCTCTTAACCCTCAAGATGCTGTTGATGAATTGTTAAGATTTAAGGATAAACACTATGATGCAGAGATAGTAGATGCACTTATTGAGGTATTGAAAGAAGGAAACATTATTTAATATATTATAAGAGGAGTGATTTATATGAAAGAAGTCTTTATTTCAGGTAGAATCCCTAAGGTAGCCTATGAAATGCTTTCCAAGGAATTTAAAGTTACCATGCACGATGAGATAAGCTTGTTATCAAAGAATGAAATAATGGAAGGAATTAAGGGAAAGGATGCTCTCCTATGCCTACTTTCCGATAAGATTGATAAGGAGATTATAGAATCCAATCCAAATCTTAAGGTCATAGCCAACTATGGAGCAGGCTTTGATAATATTGATATTCAAACTGCAAAAAACTTAAATATTCCTGTAACAAATACACCTGCAGTTTCCACTATTTCCACAGCAGAGCTTACTATTGGCTTAATCCTTGGAATTGCAAGACGAATGGTAGAGGGTGACAAGATAATGAGAGCAGGGACCTTTACAGGCTGGTCTCCCTTATATCATTTAGGAAGGGAGCTTTCTGGCAAGACCCTAGGAATCATCGGCATGGGTAATATAGGTAAAGCAGTGGCAAAGAGAGCTAGAGCGTTTGATATGAATATAATCTATAACAATAGAAATAGACTAAGCCCTGAAGTAGAAAGCGAGTATGGACTAAGCTATGTATCCCAAGAAGAGCTTATAGGACAGGCTGACTTCATATCCCTAAACTTAAGCTACAGCCCTGCATCTAAGCACCTAATAAACGAGGAAGTATTTAACAAGATGAAGCCTACTGCATATTTAATAAATGCATCACGTGGTCCTGTAGTGGATGAGAAGGCACTTTTAAAGGTCTTAGAAAACAAGAGGATTGGCGGTGCTGCCTTGGATGTATTTGAATTCGAGCCTAAGATAGTCGAGGGTCTGGAAAAGCTGGATAACATCATAATGACCCCTCATATTGGAAATGCCACCTTTGAAGCTAGGGGTGCAATGGCAGAAATTGCAGCAAATAATATTATAGATGCTTTAAAAGGATTGGAGCCTAGAAATAGGGTAAATAAGTAAAGTCTCAAAGAAACTTGTAGTTAAAAAGCCCCCTCATAAGTTTTCACACTTATGAGGGGTCTCTTTTTAGCCTTATTAAACTTCTTTAGTTGGCTTGAGCCTATTACATCATGCCGCCCATTCCGCCCATGCCACCCATGCCACCCATAGCTGCTGCAGGGTCTTCCTTCTCAACATCTGCTACTGCACTTTCAGTAGTTAATACCATAGCTGCTACGCTTGCAGCATTTTGAAGTGCTGAACGAGTAACCTTAGTTGGGTCAACAATACCTGTTTTTATCATATCTACATATTCTTCAGTAAGAGCGTTAAAGCCAATTCCTGGTTTTTCTGCCTTAACCTTTTCAACTATTACAGAGCCTTCAAGACCTGCATTAGCCGCAATTTGTCTTACAGGTTCTTCTAATGATCTTACGATAATGTTTATACCTGTTTTTTCATCTCCATGAGCACTTTCAAGTAATTTTGAAACAGCTGGGATAGAATCTATAAGAACAGTACCTCCACCAGCTACTATACCTTCTTCAACAGCGGCTCTTGTAGCAGCTAAAGCATCTTCTATTCTTAACTTTCTTTCCTTTAATTCAGTTTCAGTAGCAGCACCTACTTGGATTACAGCTACTCCACCTGAAAGCTTAGCTAATCTTTCTTGTAATTTTTCTTGATCAAATTCTGATTCAGAGTTTTCTAACTGAGCCTTAATTTGTTTAACTCTGTTTTCTATGGCTTCTTGATCTCCGCCTCCGTTTACAATAACAGTGTTGTCTTTATCTATATTGACCTTTGCTGCACGTCCTAGCATATCTATTGTAGCTTCTTTTAATTCATATCCTAATTCTTCAGAGATTACAGTAGCACCTGTCAATATAGCTATGTCT
>CAZTEN010000166.1:0-2095 GCA_964612495.1 uncultured Tissierella sp.
AGTATAACCTGAGGATGTAGATGCAATTATTGCTGCTGCATCAAGATCCTCAGCAGTGGTGCAGGTAGATTTGCCTATAGCATTAGTTGTAGATAATTGGTTCATATCAGATTTAATCTTTAGTATTTCATGATAGTTCAAGGATTCCTCAGTAGTTAGTGCAATTGAATGCATCATCTTTACTGATTCCACAGGATATTTTCCTGCTGCCGTCTCCCCTGAGAGCATAATGGCACTGCTGCCATCAAGGATTGCATTTGCTACGTCTGTTACCTCAGCTCTAGTTGGTCTAGGATTTCTCATCATGGAATCCAGCATTTGAGTTGCTGTTATAACTGCTTTGCCTGCTAGATTGCACTTTCTAATGAGCATCTTTTGAATAAGAGGGATTTCTTCTGTTTGAACCTCTACTCCAAGGTCTCCTCTTGCAACCATTATTCCATCAGAAATTTTTAAGATTTCATCGATATTGTCAACACCTTGTTGGCTCTCTATTTTGGAAATAATATCAATACTTTGCCCACCATTTTCTTCTAATATTCTTCTTATGGTATTTACATCATTTGCCGTTCTTACGAAGGATACAGCTATGAAATCTATCTCATTTTCGATTCCAAATTTAATATCCTCTATATCTTTATCTGTTACAGCTGGGAGATTGATGTTGATATTAGGTACATTTACTCCCTTATGATTTTTTAAAGTACCATTATTTATTGTGATACATTTTATATCTGTTCCGTTTATAATTTCAAGGATTTTTAATTCAACTAAACCATCGTCTATTAAGATTCTTCCTCCTATTTCAACATCATGAGGGAGTCCTTTATATGAAATACTTACAATAGAGTTATCACCCAATATATCTCTAGTAGTCAAAGTAAATATATCATCTTGGGATAATTCTATGGTTCCATCCTTAAAATCCCCTAGCCTAATCTCCGGACCCTTTGTATCCAGCATTATGGCAATTGGTAGGTCCATTTCTTCTCTTACTTTTTTTATTGCCTCAATTCTTTTTTTATGTTCTTCATGACTTCCATGAGAGAAGTTAAGCCTACATACATTTAATCCATTTTTAAAAAGCTCTCTAAGCTTAGCCTCTGATTCAGATGCGGGTCCGATGGTTGCCACTATTTTAGTCTTTTTCATAATGTAACCTCCTATAAGGATAAAATATCTGCTGTCTTGTACATATTCACATCAAAGGCTTTTTCCATATCCAAAGCTTCTTCAATATCTAAATCGATTATTTTATTACATTTAATTCCTAATACTCTATTTGACTTATTTTCCATTAAAAGTTCCACAGCCCTTTTTCCCATTAGACTTGCATATATTCTATCAATGGTCGTAGGAGTCCCACCTCTTTGCAGGTAGCCAAGTACTGTAACCCTGGTTTCAATACCTGTTTTGGCCTCTATTGTCTTAGCTATTTCAAATGGATCTCCTACTCCTTCAGCAAGAATTATAATGTTATGTAGCTTTCCTCTGTTTCTACCTACCATGGCTTTTTCACATATCTTGTCAATATTGTAGTCCATTTCAGGAACTATTATACTCTCAGCTCCTCCCGCAAGGCCAGCATAAAGAGCTATATCTCCACAATGTCTACCCATTACCTCTATAATGTTGGCTCTACCATGGGATGAAGAAGTGTCACGAATTTTACTTATGGCCTCCACTACAGTTTCTACAGCTGTAAAAAATCCAATGGTATAGTCCGTATAAGCAAGGTCATTATCTATAGTACAAGGTATTCCTATAGTTGGTATCCCTGCATCGCTAAGGGATTTTGCCCCCTTAAAGGACCCATCCCCTCCCAGTACAACTAAACCATCTATGTTGAATACATCTAGAACATTAAGAGCTTTATTAAAGCCTTCTTCAGTCATAAAAGCTTCTGATCTAGCTGTCTTAAGTATGGTGCCACCTCTATGGATTATATCTGCAACAGAAGGAAGATTCAGATCATCTATATAACCTTCTATAAGACCCTCAAACCCTTGTTTAATCCCCATTACACGAATACCGTTGTATATTCCCATCCTTACTACTGCTCTAAGGGCCGCATTCATCCCCGGAGCATCCCCGC
>CAZTEN010000166.1:2105-4817 GCA_964612495.1 uncultured Tissierella sp.
TATGGTCTTCATCAAATCACCTCAGCTTAAATAAATATTTATCTAATTCCATTTTCAATTATAAATTCATGAGCATCCTTAGCTTCATGAACTAATGCCTGTAATTCATAAACTGCTTTTCCATCCCCAGGAGAAAAATCCCTTATTCTAACTAAAAAACCTTCATTCTTCAGCATAGTTTCAATCTTCTTTGCATAGTTTAGGTTTGATGATATATGAATTGTATTCCACATAATTTACCCCCCTACCAATTACTAATTACTAATCACTTAGTTTGATACTATCCTTATCCAATAAACTCTGCAATTCAACTATTACATCCTTATTACCTGAATTTATCCATAGAGACCTATCTGCCACAAAGGTTCTTTCTTCCTTCTCCATATAAACGTAAACGGGAGTATCTCCCGGATATCTTCCTAATATCTGCTTTATATTAGTAAAAATGTCAGGCTCACTTTCTAAAGATAATTTAATATAGAGTTTATCAGTTTTATATTTATTTAAAGGTGATATCTTTTCACAGATTATTTTAGTATCCTCCACCTCAGATGTAGAGATTCTACCCTCTATTACTACTACTGAATCTTCATCCAGATATTTACTATATCGTTCAAAGGTAGCAGGGAAGACTATACATTCCACTGCACCATATAAATCTTCTAAAGTAATAAATGCCATCATATTGTTGTTTCGAGTTATCTTATTTTTCTTTTCTACTATTATTCCACCTATGGTTAATTTCTGACCATCTTTAATCCTTTGGGCTTCTTCTATATCCCCTAGTAAATCAGTGGTCATATGGGTGGATACTCTTTCTAATTCCTTTACATAAGGTTCTAAGGGGTGACCCGAAACATAGATGCCCAGTGTTTCCTTTTCCATTGCTAAAAGGGACTTTTGAGGAAACTCATTGATATTCGGAAGATTATCTTTGCTCACTCCACCTTCTATAGAATCGAATATAGAGAATTGTCCTTCTAAATTTCTCCTTCTATCAGAATGGATTCCTTCTATTGTCTTTTCAAATATGGATAACAACTGAGCTCTATTTGCACCTAAACTATCCATTGCTCCGCATTTTATAAGACTTTCAACAGCCCTCTTATTCATAACCGATGAATCTATTCGTTCAACCTTTTCTATGAAGTCTTTTAATCCTGTAAATTTACTATTTCCCCTTGCCTTTACGATTGTCTCGATAAAATTATCGCCTACATTTTTTACAGCACTTAAGCCAAATCTAATCTTATTATCCCATACTATAAACTTCCTATAGGATAAGTTTATATCAGGTGGTAGAACTTCTATCCCAAGCCTTTTACATTCCTGTATATATAGGGAGACTTGGGTGGTGCTTCCCATAACAGATGAAATAAGGGCCGCCATAAATTCCCTTGGATAATATAGTTTAAGCCAAGCTGTTCTGTAAGCTACTACCGCATAAGCTGCTGAGTGGGATTTATTAAATGCATAGTTTGCAAAATCTATCATTAAGTCAAAAATCTCATTACCACACTTTTCATCTACTCCATTTCTGATGCATCCCGAAATTAGTACATCTCCATCTTCATCAGTTTGTCCATAGATGAAATTCTTTCTTTCCTGTTCCATGACATCCATCTTTTTCTTAGACATGGCTCGTCTAACCAAATCTGCTCTTCCTAGGGTATAGCCACCTAGATCCCTTACTATTTGCATAACCTGCTCCTGATATACTATACAACCATAGGTAGGTGCCAGAATAGGTTCTAGCTTTTTATGAATATAAGTAATCTTAGAAGGGTCATGCTTGCATTCTACAAAGGTTGGAATCTGGTTCATAGGTCCAGGTCTAAAAAGGGAGTTGGCAGCTATTAAATCTTCAAATACATTTGGTTTTAGTTCTTTTAAAAAGGCTCTCATACCAGGACTTTCAAATTGAAATATACCCAAAGTTTCTGCCTTTGCAAAAATTTCTAAAACTTTAGCGTCATCATAGGTAAAATTATTACTAAAATTCACCATAATACCATAGTTTTTTTCTATGAGATTTATGGCATCTCTAATAACCGTCAGGGTTCTTAAACCTAGAAAGTCCATTTTTAAAAGCCCCAATTCCTCCAACTCAGTCATTGTAAACTGGGTTGCAATGGAATCGTTATTTCTAATTAATGGTGCATAATCAGTTATGGGTTCCTTTGATATAACCACGCCTGCAGCATGAGTTGATGTATGTCTAGGTAATCCCTCTACAGCTATGGCTAAATCCAATAGATTATGGATTTCATCATTATTATCGTAATCATCCTTAAGAGATTTATTTATCTCTAATGCTCTTTTTATAGTGATCCCTAGTTCATTTGGTATTTTCTTTGCTATGACATCTACCTCACCATAAGGCATATTTATTGCCCTACCTACATCCCTTATAGCTCCCTTTGCAAGCATAGTTCCAAAGGTAGCTACCTTATCAGCCCCATATTTTCTCACTACGTATCCTATTACCTCTTCACGTCTTTCGTAGCAAAAATCTATATCAATATCAGGCATTGTTACCCTTTCAGGATTTAAAAACCTCTCAAAAATAAGCCCGTATTCTAAAGGGTCTATATCAATAATTCCAAGTCCATAAGATATAATACTGCCTGCAGCAGAACCACGTCCTGGTCCCACGATTATACCATTATCCTTAGCATACTTCTGTAATTTTTCTAAATCCGGTCCACCACC
>CAZTEN010000167.1:0-1299 GCA_964612495.1 uncultured Tissierella sp.
TTTTATTATAATGCTCTTTCTACATAACCAGATCTTAAACATCTTGTACATACATTTATTCTCTTAACAGAACCCTTAACAACAGCTCTTACAGATCTAATATTAGCTGCCCAACTTCTTGAGCTCTTCCTATTTGAGAAAGTAACTTTGTTACCAAATACTTTACCTTTTCCGCATACTTCACATACCTTCGACATGAAAAACACCTCCTTAATTCAAAGCAATAAATCAAATCATCTATTTTCAATTTAGAATAACACAGTATATTTTAACATAATTAAGCATAAAAATGCAACCATAATATAAGATAATATTAGATATTAAGTATATTTGGTTGAACAAAAACTTTATTTATTGTAAAATAAATTGATAGAATTAAAGATTGGAGGCGATTTAAATGGCAGCCAAAATAACTAATAATTTAGGGGTTATTATGATAGATGATAATGTTATAGCAAATATAACGGGAATAGCTGCTATGGAAAGTTATGGAATAGTCGGTATGGCTTCTAAAAATGCAACTGATGGATTGTTTGAGCTACTAAAATCCGACTATTTTTCAAAAGGTATAAGAGTATCAACTAAAGAAGATATGTTAGTTATAGATTTACATGTCATATTGGAATATGGTGTGAGAATATCAGTTGTTGCAGAAAATATAATCGATAGAGTAAGATTTAGTGTTGAAAAACACACAGGACTTAAAGTTGGGAAAATCAATGTAAATGTTCAGGGAATAAGAGTAGAAAAGTAAGGAGGTACTATACTTGATTTCAAATACTATAGACGGATTAATGCTGAAGAAAGCTTTGAATAGTGCAGCATCACTCCTTGAGATTAACAAAGAGGAGGTAAACTCCTTAAATGTATTCCCTGTTCCAGATGGAGATACAGGTACAAATATGTTGTTGACTGTAAAATCAGCCCTAAAACAGGGGTTAGGAGTTGAAGAGAACAATGCATCAAAAGTCGCATTAGGAGCCAGTCAAGGGTCTTTAATGGGAGCTAGAGGAAATTCCGGTGTTATTCTTTCCCAGATATTTAGAGGGTTTGCAAACGGACTTAAAGGCAGTGAAGCCATAGATATTAAGTTATTAGCAGAAGCTCTT
Source organism: uncultured Tissierella sp. (assembly GCA_964612495.1). GTDB lineage: Bacteria > Bacillota > Clostridia > Tissierellales > Tissierellaceae > Tissierella_B. The sequence continues at coordinate 1,110 of CAZTEN010000167.1, forward strand.
AAACAAGCATCAGAAACTGCCTATAAGGCTGTTATGAAGCCTACAGAAGGAACAATATTGACAGTAGCTAGAGAATGTGGTGAATATGCCATATCCAATTATAGAACGGAAAAGAACATAGGTGAATTTCTAAAAAAAATAATAGATCATGGAAATGATGCATTGGCAAGGACTCCGGAAATGCTACCTG
>CAZTEN010000167.1:1309-4725 GCA_964612495.1 uncultured Tissierella sp.
TATACCGGATTCTATAATGCTTTAATTGGTGCAGATTATTATACTGAGTCTGTAGAAGAAGTAAAGCCTATAAAAGAAACAACAAAAATAAGAGAAAAAATAGATACAGATGATATAAAATTTGGATATTGTACAGAGTTTATGATCAATACAAATTACGATGATATAGATAAATTAAGAGATGAACTTTCAAAACTAGGTGATTCCCTCCTTGTAGTTGGTGGAGAAGGAATTATAAAGATACATGTTCATACAAACAATCCGGGTATTGCCTTAGAAACGGCATTAAAGCTAGGCAGCCTTAAGGATATTAAGATAGATAATATGCGATTTCAGCATGAAGAAGTTCTCTTAAAGGATGAACTAAAGTCTATGGGTAAATCTATTATTAAAAATAAAGTATTAGATAAGGATTACTCATTTATAGCTGTATCTATTGGAGAAGGTATAGACAATGTTTTCAATAATCTAAATGTAGATCAAATCGTATCTGGTGGACAGACAATGAATCCAAGTACTGAGGATTTTATAAATGCCATAGACAAAACTAGCGGAAGAAATATTATTATCCTTCCTAATAACAGCAATATTATATTAACCGCAGAACAGACTAAGAATATCTCTAATAGAAATATTACAGTTCTTACAACTAAGAATATTCCTCAAGGTATTTCTGCCTTACTTGCCTTTAATGAAGATTTAACATTAGAGGAGAATATCAATAATATGAATGAAGCATTTCAAAATATTGTAGCAGGGCAAGTTACCTATGCTGTAAGGGATACTGAATATGGTAATACTAAAATTAATAAGGGTGATATAATAGGTCTTTCGGGAAAGGAAATAATATCCTCCGGTAAGGATATAAATACAGTTACCTTGGACCTAATTGAAAAGAGCTATAAGGATGATTCATCTATTATAACTGTGCTTTATGGAGAAGACGTTGATGAAGAAATGTCTAAGAACTTATTAGAAAAATTAGAAGAGAAATATGATAATATGGATATAGAAGTGATTTATGGTGGTCAGCCATTATATTATTATATTATTTCTATAGAATAACCCTACCTAGAGTAGGGTTTCGTATTACATGGGAGGGAGTATGGGAGATTTAAATACTAGTATACAATATTTAAAGGGTGTTGGATCTAAGAGAGCATATCGGCTTAGACGCCTTTATATTGAAACTGTTAGAGATTTAATATATTATATACCTCGGGATTACGATGATAGGACAAGCTATAAGACTTTAATGGAATCCCAAAAAGATGAGAAGGTAAGCCTTAAGGTGGAAATAACAGGTTTTGGAATAATAAATAGACCTAGAAGAAATCTTTCAATTTTAAAAGTACCTTTTAAAGATAGCAGTGCTTATGGAAATATGGTTTATTTCAATCAGGACTATCTTAAGGACCGTTTTGTTCCTGGGCAAGTTTATGTAATCAATGGTAAGTTCAATAAAGTTGGAATGGAATATCAAATAATGAATCCAGCATTTGAAAATCCTCATGAGACCAAGAAAGTAGGAAGGATTGTACCTATATATCCTCTTACTGAAGGATTGAATAATCAAGAGTTAATAAATATAATAGCAAATACACTTAAAGAGTATTTAAACTATGTAGAAGAATTTTTACCTGAAGATATAATAAGTAAATATAACTTTATGGATATAAGAGAGGCTTTATATTCTATCCATTTTCCAAAGAGTATGGAGGAAATGGTTAAAGCCCGAAATAGACTTGCTTATGAGGAATTACTTACTATTCAACTAGGATTATCCATTATAAAAAATAGAACCATGTCAAATAATAATGGAATTATATTCCCATCAAGACCTGAGATATCAAAATTTATAGATAAGTTACCCTTTAGACTAACTAAGGCTCAAATTAAAGTATTAAATGAAATCATAATGGATATGGAGTCAAAGAAACAAATGAATAGATTAATTCAGGGTGATGTAGGCTCTGGCAAGACCATCATAGGGGTAATTGCCATGTATAAGGCAATTATTAGTGGTTATCAAGCAGCTATGATGGCTCCTACTGAAATATTAGCTACACAGCATTTTGAGTCTATTTCAAAGACCTTAAAAGGTTCAGGAGTTAATTGTGAACTTCTTGTGGGAAGCCTATCAAAAAAAAACAAGGATAGAATATTGGAAGATTTAAAGGAAGGATGTATAGATATTTTAATTGGAACTCATGCTTTAATACAAGAGGGTGTGGACTTTCAAAACTTAGGTTTAGTCATAACCGATGAACAACACAGATTTGGTGTAAATCAAAGGGCAGACTTAAGTAAAAAGGGTGATAATCCAGACATTATTGTTATGACTGCTACACCAATTCCTAGAACTTTAGCGCTTATGCTCTATGGGGATTTGGATATATCCATTATTGACGAACTTCCTCCTGGAAGAAAGGAAATAGAAACCTATGCAGTAGGGCAGGATATGAAGGAAAGAATATATAGATTTATAGAAAAACAGCTTTTAGAACATAGGCAATGCTATATAGTATGTCCACTGATTGAAGAATCGGAAAACTTGGATATAACTTCAGCCGAAGAACTCTATGCCTATTTAAAAGAAGAAGTATTCCCAGACTTTAAACTTGGCCTTCTTCACGGTAAAATGCCTCCTAAGGAAAAAGATATTGTAATGGAAGAATTCAAAGCAAATAAGATTCAGATATTGGTTTCAACTACAGTTATAGAAGTAGGAGTAAATGTTCCCAATGCAAATATAATGGTTATATTTAATGCAGAAAGATTTGGATTAGCCCAACTACATCAATTAAGGGGTAGAGTAGGTAGAGGAGAGTATCAATCCTATTGTATATTGATTAATGAGAGTATGAATCCAATATCAAGAGAGAGGATGAGAATTCTTCAGTCATCTAGTGATGGATTTGAAATATCTGAGAAGGATTTAGAACTAAGAGGACCTGGAGAGTTTTTTGGTACTAAACAGCATGGATTGCCTGAACTGAAAGTAGCAAATTTAGTAAGAGATACAAAAATCTTATCTTATGCTCAAAGAGATGCCCAAGAGATAATTAGAAAGGGTTGCCTTCAATCCGAAGAATATAGGAACTTAGAGCTTAGAGTAAGGGATTTATTTGTCAAAATTAACTATGAATTGAATTATTAACATTTTAATATTAAATAAAATATGATAAAATAATGTTTAATTGAAAGGAAGATAGTATTGAGAGTAATATCAGGTGAAAGAAAAGGACATAAATTAAAAGCACCTAAGGGAATGGAAACTAGACCTACTGAGGATAGAATAAAGGAAAATCTCTTCAATATTTTAAGACCTTTAAAGGGTGATGCACTTATACTAGATCTATTTAGTGGCTCTGGGGCTATTGGGATAGAGTTTCTAAGTAGGGGCTCCAAGTTGG
>CAZTEN010000168.1:0-4719 GCA_964612495.1 uncultured Tissierella sp.
CCAATTATAGCCTTCTTTTAATCAATCTTAGAAGTTTACTTCTGTTCCATAATAAGTAGCTTCAAATAATCTCTTCATTTCAGCAACTGATATCTCTCTAGGATTTGTACCTGTACATGCATCAGATACAGCTCCTTCAGAAATCATATCTAAGTTGGACTTAAAGTTTTCTTCAGATATACCAAACTCTTTTAAAGTAGATGGCATGTTCATAGTAACTCTGAAATCTTTAACTAATTGAATTAGGGATTGAACTAATTCATCAATTGTTTGTCCTTTTAATCCTAGTCTCTTTGCAATATCGGCATAAGCTTTTCCTGCTGTTTTTGCATTGAATTGAATTACATAAGGTAGATAGATTGCATTTGCAAGACCATGAGGAATATTGAATATTTTTCCGGTCTTATGAGCCATAGAGTGAACAATTCCCAATATCGCATTTGAGAATGCCATACCAGCTAAGTTTTGAGCTATATGCATTTCTTTTCTAGCTTCCATATCTCCCTTAAAGGAATTTACTAAATTATCAACTGTCATTTCAATTGATTTCATAGCTAGTGCATCAGTTATTGAATTTCTAACTGTTGAAACATAAGCTTCAAATGCATGAGTTAAAGCATCCATACCTGTATTAGCAACTAATCCTGGTGTTAAGCTTTGAACTAAGTTAGTATCAACTATTGCAACATCCGGTGTGATGTTATAGTCAGCTATTGGGTATTTGATACCTGTTTTTTCGTCAGTTATTATTGAGAATGAAGTAACTTCCGAACCGGTACCACTTGTAGTTGGTATAGCTATAAATTTAGCCTTTTGTCTTAATTCCGGTAGATTAAATGGTTTTGCTGCCTCTTCAAAAGTGAATTCAGGGTACTCATAAAATATCCACATAGCTTTAGCTGCATCTATTGGTGACCCTCCACCTATACCTACTATTAAATCAGGATTGAATTCATTCATAGCTTCAACCCCATTCATAACTGTTTCAACAGAAGGGTCGTTTTCAATTCCTGAAAATATGGATGTTTCTATCTTAGCTTCTTTTAAAAGCTCTTGTATTTTTGGAACTGTACCATCCTTTATTAATCTTTCAGATCCAATAACAAGCATTGCCTTAGATCCCCTTACTGATTTTAAATGCTCTATAGCATTATCACCAAAATAAACATCTCTTGGAATAGTAAATCTTTGCATTATATATCCTCCTTAAGTTAATTAATATTTTATTTTTTTAAAATGTTTCCATGTCCTACTGACAAATATAAGTATAAATCAATTAATTAATTATAAAAAGAAGGCACTTTTCGGTAGTAGAGTTACTAAAAAGTATGAATTGGGTGATTCCAAAAGGTATAGATTAAAAAATTATTTAGCATTTTTTCAGCTTATTTGGGAGTCTTGGCTTTCATGGACGTCTTAATCACTCAAGCTAATCATTCATACGATGGTATACAATTATAGGAACAATAAACTTCTTGCTTTAGTGTAAGGAGTTTTTTACACTATTTTGGGATAAAAGAAGGATTTAGGAATCTGTATGGCGAATAATATTAATAATAAATTTTACATTGAGAGATTTTAGATGGCTGAAACTGGTGGTATTTTATAAAGGACATTAATAGCTGAATGTCCTATACCAAATGATGTAAATTATATTTTAGTTGAAGGTTATTTCATCGATGAAGTTTTCGGAAGAGTTTTATGGAATAGTATTCTATAAAGAAAATTAAAAGGGCTATGGGTGCCTGGTGATTAACTTAACAACTTATTAGTCATTAATACAAGGGTAGACAATAATAGGCAGAGAATGGAGAGTGAATATGAATATTAATTTTCCAATAGAGGAAGCTGTGAAGAAAAGATATAGCGTAAGAAATTATAGTAATCAAAATGTGGAAGAAGATAAAAGACTTGCAATTAGGAGTTTCATAAATTCTATTAGCAATCCATTTGGCAAAAAAGTAAATTTCTATTTTCTAGATAAGCTTGATATTAATCATGAGAAAGTACTAGGTACTTATGGAGTAATAAAAGGGGCTGAACAATATATCGGAGCAACTATTGATCTGGAGCCTATGTCATTGGAAGCACTTGGCTATGGACTTGAAGTTGTAATTCTTTATTTAGCACATTTAGGCCTTGGAACTTGTTGGTTAGGTGGGACCTTTAATAGAAAAGAATTTGCAAAAGCTTTAAATATAAATGAAAATCAAGTCTTTCCTATTATAACTCCTTATGGTTATGCTGCAACTAGGAAGCATTTGAAAGAGATTGCTATGAGAAAGCTAATCAAGGCTGATTATAGAAGAGAGTGGGATCAATTATTCTTTAAAAATGACTTTAAAAGGCCATTAAGAAAAGAAGAGGCAGGATATTTAGAATTTCCATTGGAGATGGTTCGCTTAGGTCCATCAGCATCAAATAAGCAACCTTGGAGGGTTTTGTTAATAGATAATGAATGTCATTTCTATGAGTACAAGGAACCTGGTTATAGTAATATGTTCCCTTATGATATTCAAAGAATCGATATGGGAATTGCAGCAGCCCATTTTGACCTTGGAGTAAAAGAAAAAGGAATTGTGGGAAGTTTTGATAATACCATTGAACCAAAATTAAATCTACCTGAAAATTACTTTTACTCATTTTCATGGATTGGAAATGAACCACTCAGTAAGTGAAGGAATGATTTACTTTAGGGTATATAATAAGCAAAGAAATATGGAAGGACTGATTGTGTGGATATTAAATCTTACAAGGAAGTTTTAGAATTTTGGTTTGCTCCAGACCATATACCTCTTCACTTTGCTGAAGATTATGATTTTGATGAGAAAATTAGAGAGAACTTTTTAACTACTTGGGAAGCTGCTAAAGAAGGCCTTCTGGTGGAATGGAGAAAGAATATAAGGGGAAGAGTTGCAGAGATAATAGTTTTAGATCAGTTCTCTAGAAATCTGTTCAGAGGAGATATAAGGACATATACCCAGGACAAAATGGCTATAGCATTAGCTCAAGAAGTGGTAACCCATCCGGATTATAATAGCTTAACAAAGGATGAAAAGCGCTTTACACTACTATCATTTATGCATTCAGAATCACTGGACCTCCATGATTGGGCTTGTAAATATTTTGAAGCTCTAGGTGATGAAAATACAATGTATTTTGAAAAACTTCATAGGGGAGTACTTGAGAAATATGGTAGATATCCTTACCAAAATGAAGACTTAGGGAGGGAATCAACTCCAGATGAGATTAAATATCTAGAAAATCCTCTTTACTAGTTCACATATAGGTATGAGGCTTGAGGGAGTAGGATAGATATGTTTTAAATAAAGAGGTGTACCTATGGATGAAAAATTGATAGCCCCTTGTGGGATGAACTGCTATTTATGTATAGCTTATCAATTCAGAAAAAATGATATTAACAAAAGAGGCTTTCATAAAAAATATTGTCCAGGATGTATTCCAAGGGGAGAAAACTGTACCCATATGAGAGATGCGTGTGAATTGCTTGCAAAAGGTAGCATCCGGTTTTGTTATGAATGCGAAAGCTTCCCATGTAAGAGATTGAAGACATTGGATAAGCGCTACCGTACAAAATACCATATGAGCATGATAGAAAATCTGAACTACATCAAGGAATTCGGAATGGAAAAATTTTTAATGAATGAAGGCGACAAATGGAATTGTACAAAGTGTGGTGGGGCTATTTGCTGCCATAACGGACTATGCTTAAATTGTGATATTGATAAGTTGCTCATGAACAAAAAGTATAGGTGGGAAGAGTAACAAAAAGGCTAAAGATGCTGGTTATATCTAAATTAATAATGATTAGGAGTGATTATATGACAACAATAAAAGTATTTTCTGATTTTGCTTGTCCATTTTGTTATATAGGTTTTTCAATAGCTGAAAAATTAAGCAAAGAGAACCCAGATGTACACTTTGAATATTATCCATATGAGTTAGAACCAGATGCACCTGCTGAAGGTTATGATTTTGCAGATAATTTCCCAATAGATCAAATTGAGACTAGTTATAAAAGAATAAAAAGATTAGGTTCTGAATATGGGTTGATTTACAACAACAAGACCAAAAAATCCAATACTCATAGGCTTCATAAGGCATCTCTTTATGCTAAAAAGGAAGATAAGTTCTTCGAATTTGGGAAAGAAGCCTTTAAAGCAATTTTTGAAGATTTTAAGAACCTTGGGGACCCAAAAATAATTAATGAAATTGGCTTGGCAGCTGGCTTAAATATTGTAGAGATGAATAGATGTATAGATGCAGGCAATTTTGATGAATTTATGGATGAGGCGAAAAATTTAGAGTCAGTATATAAAATCGAAAGCGTTCCAACCTTTATCTTAGAAGATGGAACTCAAGTAACTAACTTAAAGGAGTATGAAAAATTCAAGAAGGATTTGATAGGAAAATAATGGAAGGGGGTTGTTGAGGTATATATGGATTTTAAAGATAAAATTGTGGTTGTTACTGGAGGGGCTAGGGGAATTGGTAAAACTATTTCTGAAGAGTTTAGAAAAGCCGGGGCTAAAGTGTGTGTCATTGATATCTTAGAAAATGATTACTTTGTCGGAGATATAGGCCAAGAAAATACTCTAATAAGCTTTAAGGAGAAAGTAATTCAAGATTATGGGCGGTTAGACTGCCTTATTAACAATGCTATGGTTAGCAGAGGTGGGATAGATAATTGTTCCTATG
>CAZTEN010000169.1:0-4718 GCA_964612495.1 uncultured Tissierella sp.
TAAGGATTTGGATAAACTGTTTTCAGTTATAGAAACCCTTGCAAATGGTGAAGTACTTGAGGAAAGATTTCGGGATCACGGATTGACTGGAAATTATAGAGGCACTCGTGAATGTCATATAGAACCGGATTGGCTTTTGATTTATGAAATAATTGAAGATACGCTAATTCTTATATTAAACCGCCTTGGGAGTCATTCTGAATTATTCAAGTAGCATTCTTCTTTGGTGGGATAAAGTTAGGGTAGCTGCAAGACAATAACAAAGGATCTTTAGAAGCCTTACGGTGCAAGGTTTTTTAGAAGGGAGTTGATTTTATGTTCGAAAATGAATTTAGGGATATTTTAGATAATAATGAAAGGATAATATGGTCTGATAAGCCTAAATTACTTATTCACTTGGCTTCAGGATTTCCGTTGCTAATAATAGGAATTTTGTGGGGGATAATGGATATTTTTTTTATTAAGGGTTTTATGGGCTTTGGAGGAGGTTTCTATAATTTCTTCTCCGTATTCATGCTGATTCATATGATGCCATTGTGGATTGGCCTAGGAAATATGATAAGACTTATATTTGTATATAGAAATACTTACTTTTGTTATACTGACAAGAGAGTAATTATAAAAACAGGTTTTATGGGAGTAGATTATAAGATAAAGGATTTTTACAATATTGGAAATATAGAAGTAAATGTTGGACCTCTGGAAAACATCCTAGGTGTAGGGACTATAAGAATAGATGAGGAAATAGTTCGAACTAATAACAATTCCAGTAGAAGAGTTGGTAACAGACTCTATGGTATACAAAGGCCCTATGAAGTATTTAAAGATCTTAAAGGAGTAGTAATGGATATTAAAACCGATATAAATTATCCAAATGAATATAGACCTGATGTTAACAGGGGGTATAATACTAGATATGATAAAAAGAAATAAATAAAGGGATTATAGCTGAAATAATAAATAAATAATGCAAATGCTCTACGCAGGAATCTTATATAGGCTAAATATTATTGAGAGGTTTGGAACCCGAATCATGAGAAAGGCCTGGTACAACTTACAGACTAAAGTAATATCTGAACGCAAACTGGGCTGAAGGTGCCAGGCAGCAACTTAAAAACAGCACTATGAAAAAAATCCATAGTGCTGTCGATTAAAGCTGGTTATTCTTCGCCATCTGAGAATTGGCTGTTGTAAAGTTCTGCATAGAATCCATTTTCTTGTAGAAGCTCCTTATGGCTGCCTTGTTCTACTATGTCCCCATGCTTCATAACAAGGATTAAATCTGCATCTCTTATTGTTGAAAGTCTATGGGCAATTATAAAGGAAGTTCTATTTTTCATCAGATTTTCCATTGCATTTTGTATTAGAACTTCTGTCCTAGTATCTACTGAGGATGTTGCTTCGTCTAAAATTAATATCTTTGGATCCGAAAGGATTGCCCTCGCTATTGTTAGAAGTTGCTTTTGTCCTTGAGATATATTGTCTGCTTCTTCGTTGATTACCATGTCATAGCCCTCTGGTAAGGTTTGTATGAATCTATGTGCATGAGCAGATTTGGCTGCTTGGATTACTTCTTCATCGCTTGCATCTAATCTACCATATCTTATATTTTCCATTATAGTTCCACTAAATAGCCATGTATCTTGAAGAACCATACTCAAATCTTTTCTTAAATCAGCTCTTGTAAAATCATTGATATTATTTCCATCAATTAGTATTCTACCATCAATCAAATCATAAAACCTCATTAATAGTTTAACTATGGTAGTCTTTCCCGCTCCTGTAGGACCAACAATTGCAACCCTTTGTCCCGGTTTGATACTTGCAGAAAAGTTATTTATTATTATTTTATCTTCATTGTAACCAAATTTAACATTTTCAAATGTTACTGTTCCTTCTATCTTTTCTAGTTGGATAGGTCTTTTAGATTCTTTGACCTCTTCCTCTTCTCCTAAGAATTCAAATACCCTTTCAGCTGCTGCAACCGTAGATTGCAATACATTTGATATCTGAGCAACTTGGGATATTGGTTGAGTAAAACTTCTTATATATTGAATAAAGGAAAGTATATCTCCTACTTCAATAGTCTTTCTAACAGCAAGCCATCCACCAAGTATTGTAACTGCAACATATCCTAGGTTTCCAACAAATATCATAATAGGCATCATCATCCCTGATAGGAATTGGGATTTCCAAGCTGAATTATAAAGTTCGGAGTTAATCTCTCTAAATTCTGAGACTGCTTCCTCTTCTGCATTAAAAGCTTTCATTATATTATGACCACTATATATTTCTTCCACATGTCCATTTACACGACCTAGAGATGCCTGTTGTTCTTTGAAATACTTTTGAGACTTTTTAACCACAGACAATACTAAAACCATAGAAAGTGGTAATATCAGTATGGCTACAATAGTCATCTGCCAAGATATTGATATCATCATGATAAGAACACCTATTAATGTTACAGTAGAGGTTATTATCTGGCTCATACTTTGATTTAATGACTGACTCACTGTATCCACATCATTTGTTACTCTTGATAATATCTCACCATGGGACATAGTGTCAAAATACTTAAGAGGAAGTTTGTTTACCTTTTCAGATATTTGTTTTCTTAAGTTATATGATACATCTTGAGCAACCTTGGAAACTATAAATCCTTGTATAAGGGAAAATAAAGCGGATATAATATAAAGCCCAACAAGCATTAGAACAATATTTCCTATAAACTGAAAGTCTATTCCTGCTCCTTCTACACCGGATATCTTGGATACTACTCCTTCAAATATCTTTGTAGTAGCTTTACCTAGTATCTTTGGACCTACAATTGAAAAGGCCGCACTGCCTATTGCAAATATTATTACTATAATTAGTTTTATTCTATATGGTCTTAGGTATTCAAAGAGTTGGTTGAAAGTTTCTTTAAAGTTTTTAGGCTTTTCAGCTCCTCCCATTCCACCCATTCCGCCCATTGGTCCACCCATTCCTCCACGACTTCGTCCTAGTCTATTTACATTTTTTTCACTCATATTGCAAGTTCCTCCTCTGATAGCTGTGATAGAGCGATTTGCTTGTAAACATTACAATTTTTTAAGAGTTCTTTGTGAATTCCAATACCTACTATTTTCCCTTCATCTAAAACAACTATTTTTTCTGCATTCATTATTGTATTAATTCTTTGAGCAACTATTAGTACAGTTCGATTCTTTATTTCTTGTCCCATCGCTTTTCTTAGAGCCATATCTGTTTTAAAATCAAGGGCAGAAAAACTATCATCAAAGATAAATAATTCAGGTTTTTTAGCTAAGGCTCTCGCAATGGAAAGTCTTTGCTTTTGGCCACCCGAAACATTGGTTCCACCTTGGGATATTTCAGAATTAATACCACTATCTTTTTCATCAATAAATTCCTGTGATTGGGATATTTCTATTGCCTTTGAAACATCTTCACTGCTTGCGTTAGAATTCTTACCATATTTTATGTTGCTTTCTATGGTTCCGGTAAATAATATGCCTTTTTGAGGGACATAGCCGATTTTTTTCCTTAGATCGTGAAGTGAAACGTCCTTTATATTAATATTATCCAGCAGAATTTCTCCTTCTGTAACATCATAAAATCTTGGAATCAAATTAATAAGGGTTGATTTTCCGCTTCCTGTACTTCCTATAAAGGCAGTAGTTTCTCCCGGTCTTGCTGTAAAGTTTATATTTTTCAAAACAGGTTCTTCTGCTCCAGGGTATTTAAAACTTACGTTTTTAAACTCTAGTAATCCATTTATATTATTAAACTCCTTTGGATTGTCTGGATCTTTAACAGTTACATCTTCGTTTAATATTTCAGCTATTCTCTGAGCTGATACGGATGCTCTTGGTAGTATCATGGATACCATGGATAACATTAGGAATGACATAATTATCTGCATAGCATATTGAATGAATGCCATCATATCACCAACTTGTATAGCCCCTTGTTCTATTTGATGAGCCCCTACCCATACTATTAGTAGCATGACACCATTCATAATAAGCATCATTGAAGGCATCATTGTAACCATTAGTCTTGACACAAAAAGATTTGTCTTAGTTAAGTCTTTGTTTGCATTATCAAACTTCTCTTCTTCGTATCTTTGAGTATTAAATGTTCTTATTACCAAAGTTCCATTCAAAGATTCCCTCATTACTAGATTGACTTTATCAACTAATTTTTGAACGATCTTGAATTTTGGCATAGCTACTGAGAAAAGTGATATTATTAAAATAAGAATAGCAACAACTCCCGCTGCAACTATCCAGGCCATGGAAGTATTAGTGTTAATAGCCCTAATAACTCCACCTACCCCAAGTATTGGTGCATAGAATACCATTCGGAGCAACATAACCATAAATTGTTGTACCTGTTGGATATCATTGGTACTTCTTGTTATTAGTGATGCAGTTGAAAAATTATCAAATTCAGCATTTGAGAAAGATGTTACTTTTTCAAATACTTTGTCTCTTAAATTTTTCCCTAGGGAAGCTGCAACCCTTGATGATAAGAATCCTACAATTATGGAAGCTACCATACCTAGCAGGGAAATCAAAAGCATAATTCCACCAATAAAGAGAATATAAGAAGACTGAGTTTTTGAAATCTCAATTCCAATTGCTTCATATTCAGTTTTTATATAATTTGTAGCAGACTGAGTTACCATATTCTCAGGTAAATTCACAAATTGT
>CAZTEN010000170.1:0-4711 GCA_964612495.1 uncultured Tissierella sp.
TTGTAAAGATTTTTGATCTATTAAAGATTTAACAGCCTCTTTATCAATACAATCCTTGTGACCACCTTGTTAATACTAAATCTCCTAAGGATAATGGAACTCTATATGACTTATAAACTGCTCTTGTTTATTATGGTCCTCTATGGATTCATGGTTTCATTATCCCTGTGGACTGCCATAGCGAACTATTTACTAAAGCTATTCCCTAAGACCAATTCCATTATGGTTGCTCTAGGTATGTGTTTTTTCGCCCTATGCGATATAAACGTTGCCTTATCCCTAATATTGCCAAATAGCCTTATTAGAAGCATATCCACTAACCTGGTGTGGATTTTCTATGCTCCTGCATTGACCCTTTTAGCCTTAAGCTCCTACAAATACAAAAAAATGGGAGAATCCTAGGGTCTTAACCCTGGATTCTCCCATTTCTGTAAAATTCCACCCTCTCTTCAAGTGGGGGATGGGTATAATACCAAAGCTTATATATATGAGATGGCCTAGGTATACCAAGACTTGTATCATATAACTTCTCCATGGCTGTGGTAGCAGACTCTCTGTCACCTGTTAAGTTGATTTCGTACCTATCAGCCTGTATCTCCATATTCCTTGAGATGTAATTTGATATAGGACTTGCAAAGAAGCTAAATATATTTAAGCAAAGTAATAATAATGGAATAGATGCGTAATTATATAGATTTCTGAAACCAAAGGCTCCCCTAGACCTAATTAGAATCCAATCCGATAATCTATATACCAAATATATTATCAGCATCGTTCCAATAATAGAAATTAATATATTCTGCCAAATATGTCCCTTTACATAATGACCTATTTCATGGGCACTTATACTTAAAAGCTCATCTTCAGTCATATTATTAATTGTTGTATCCCATAGCACAATTCTTCTGGAATTAAATATGCCGGTCATATAGGCATTCATGGTTTTAGTGTCCCTACTCTTATCCACCATATAAATGTCTGCCTTGCTTATGCCTGCCTTATCAAGCAAAACCCCTATCCTCTCACCTAGATCATTTTCCTTCATTGACTTATAATTGTTGAAAATCGGATCAATCACCAGAGGAGATATAAACACTAGGAATACTATTATAGGAATGGCTAGAATGCTTATTTTAAACCACCAATTTTTAGGACTTTTATAGATTAGATAATATGGTATCCAGAGAAATAAGGATGTAACTAAATCACTTACAAGAAAACCCTTTATATTGAGTTCTAACCACCTTATAAAGCTTTGATTAGAGAGACCATATTTATGTCCAAGATAAAAGGAAGAATAGTAATTTAAGGGTAGATTGATTAGAAAGATTATACCAAAGAAGATAAGGCCATATACCAAGCCAGATAAAAATAAGTTTTTTCCTCCTGCACGAAGACTAATACTCTGAGACAAGCCGGATGTAAGAAAAAACAAAGGAAGTCCAAATGATAGTATAAGTCTAATAGTCCACACTTTCAGACCATCCATTCTATAGGAATAGACCTCTTCTTTTAGCTTGGGATAATCTGTCCTAAGCTCATCAATATTCCTTTTTTCTGCTATTAGGACAAAGGAGATGAAGACTATTAAAAATATAAACAACATAATTATAAACACTTGCAATTTCTTATCCATAGAAACACCCCTATTAACTATAACTATTCTTATTATATCCATTTAATTCATTTTAATTAAAAACTAAAGGATGCATATGCATCCTTTAGTTTTTAATGTCTACTCCTCCAAACATTGCTGTTGCGTTGATTTTTAATACAGGTGCTTCTAAATCGGGGTTTGGTCTGGTTTGATTTTCAATTCCACCAAAGATTGGAGTACCTTTCATCTCTACCCTCCATGTGTCAGGAACCTTAATTTCAATACCACCAAATAAAGCAGTTACATCCAAAAATCCATTCTTATCCTTAAGTTGTGCTTTCCTTAAATCTAAATCTATACCCCCAAGTATTGCAGTGACCTTTCCACCCTTAAAGTTTGAAGACTGGTTAATGGCACCATTACCGGAGAAAATTACAAACAAGTCTACTGTGTCCTCCATATTCACATTTGCTTTGCTCCATTTTTCAGGCTCTACCGGGCTATTATGCTTACTAACTCCCTTTCCAAATATTATGCTAAGACCTATTATTATCAGGGCAGCTGGGAAAAACAGTCTAAATATGTTTATGTCGACATAGTCCAGCCTATTAAGCTGGAGTAGTGCTCCCAGGAATATGATTATAAGATTCCCAGTCTTGGATGACCTTCTATTAAATAATCCCAAAACACCTAATATTATCAAAATACTAGGCCAATAGATACTTATTAGGTCTCCAAAATCAAGAAAGCCTAGTTGGTCCAGCAATAGTCCTCCACCAAGTAAAATAAGAATTAGTCCCCAAAAATATTTTCCGCTCATCTTTACACCTCCTAAAAACATAAAAAAAGAATAAAACATACCCCTTGTTTTTTACCCATAATTCTTCTAGATTATCCTAGTTCATGAAAAAAAAGAAGCCGAAGCTTCTTTAATCTAAGTAGCTTATAGTTGCTACATATATGTTTCCCTTTTGTGTGTATTCTATATTAATTATTTCCAGTATATCATCCTCGTTATCCCTTATCCACTCTGCAACTCTTTCCTTTAAGGTAAGTCCATTCTCATTGTCAACAAACGCTGCGTGTTTCATAATAGGCCTCCTAAAATTTACTTTTTACGAACACTCTGAGCCATTGGGTCTGCTAGAATTTCATAACCTCCCAAACTTACAACAGTAATAAACATAGCATTAATTACTGTAAGAATAATACCTTCTATATTGGAACCATCCCTTGCAAATATGAAAGTCAATATAAGTGCAACGATAAAAGTATAAAGCCGTACAACATGATCTCCAAATCGTTTTTTAATCAGTGATTTGGTAAACTGGACTATAACTATTACAGCAGCAGTAAGTCCGGCAAAAGTGGTTAGTACATCCATAGTCATAAAATCGTCAAACATAGACTTTTCCCTCCATATCATATTTTTTACCCAAGCAATTATGAATTATTGCCTCATTCTAATATGATATTATGCGGGATAAATAGAGTTTATGAAGATTATATTTAATCAGGACCTTGCTTCAAATTTTGTTTTACATTCCGGACATGTGATATTTATCTTACCCTTACCTCTAGGAACCCTCAATTGCTTCTTGCAGGAAGGGCATTTATAAAACTTGTGAGTTCTAGATTGTTTTATTCGATTAATAAAACTAAGCCACCTGGATTTTATAGGATTCAAGATTCTTAAAAACCTTTGATTCTCCTCACGACGCTTATATACATTTTTAGAAAAAGCCCTTATATAGATAAATAGAAGTATTAAATAAGCTACATAATTAATCAGCTTATATTTAGTAAACATACCAATTATCATAAGGATAATACCAGACCATAGCATTCCTTGCGAAAGTTGGTCAAACCCGTATCTTCCATTCATAAATTTCTTAAACCAATTCATATACTCGCTCCTAACTGTAAATTTAAAAATATGAACAAAAATTATTCCTCAAACTTTATCATTTCAGATAGCTCCTTAGGTGCAAGAGCCACAAATCTTTCACTTATCTCAACTATTGTAGACTTATACTTAGCTAAATCCATCTCTATTTTAGCCTTGTCCTTTGAAATCTCAACAAAAAGCTCATATATTTTATTATATTGGTCCCCACTTACCTTCTTCTTAACTTCTAATAGATTTATCGTATAATTAAGCAAATCAGCCCTAGAAAAACTTACGGTCTTACCAGCCTGAAGCATCCCCATCTTAGCTAAATTACCCCATTGACCAAACATTATATACCTCCAACACTACATATTTAGACATTAATATAACAATATAATTGCAAATAAGTGAGTTATTATGATACACTCACCTATTTATTCTAACATATGCAAATACTATATGGTATAATTTTGTGCTCTGTTATTGCAGAATCACATTTGAAACCTTGCTATAGGTCCCTGATGACCTCCTCATCTAGAATCTCTTTCCTTTGTTTCCAATCTGGCATTAAAGAAATCATAAAATCATAGAATTGCTTATTGGTCGTTGATAATAAAACCTATTACCATATTATTACTTAATCTTTTTCATGGCCTTGTTAACTTCTTGGTTAGCAGATTCCTGATAGATATCCGCGTAAGTCTTTGAATCTTTGATTAGATCGTCGCAGAATGCCGCTACGTCACTGCCTGTCACTTCGAGTACGCCTTTCCCCACCGCCACTCCCTCTTCAAACAGATTCACAATCCCCAAGAGCACATCCGTCCCTTCAGTTAGCTCAATAGGACCAACCTTAAAGAGATATTCTTGAATCTCTTTATAAACAATCTGATATTCTTGCGGGAGCGCTTTGACACGGACCATGTACACTCGCCATTCTTTTTTACCTTTGATTATATCTTCTATTTTCATTTTATCCTCCTATTTACCTGATTTTTTAGCGATATTGTTGTTAAGCTGCTCGCGCCATTTGTCGCGATATGACTTTGCCCCTTCTTCGCCGACCAGCGCTAAACAGAAGCCTTTGATATCGTCACCTAAAACCTCTTGGACACTCTGTCCTTCCGCTGCCGACTCTTCGAGCAGAGCAAGCACACAGTCGAGAATCGGCATGAGGTTGCGACCGGTAAAATCTGCATACTGTAAAAGATTAGCCTTGATTT
>CAZTEN010000171.1:0-2751 GCA_964612495.1 uncultured Tissierella sp.
TTTCACCCTTGTTCATTATAATCATTTTACACTTTAACTGTCTGTTCTCTATATCGATTAAGATTCTATCTAATAACCTTAACTTATATTCTACATTATCTAGTGGTCCAAAGGCAACACTTATACCATTATTTAAATCAATATTAATTTCTTCATTTAAATCTATATTTATAGTATTTATTTTCTTAATAATATTAATTATATCATTTTTTGTAAAAAAATCCTCTAATTTAATACCTAATTCATCTTCTTTTATATTTTGACCTGGTTCTTTAGCAGTAATATTATATCCCACTATGGCTGGAAGGATTTCAGATTTCTTATCTTGATTTTCCAGTACAATTCCTTCATTATCTATTAGCATATATGTCGCCAAAGATTTTATCTGTAGTACAGGGACTCTTTCTTCAATCCAAATATTGATTGTATTTGGAGGCTTACGCTTTATATGAGAAACTTTAATATAAGGTAACTTCTCTAGATACTTTTCAGCATCATTAGTACTTACTTTAAATAAATTTTCCCCTTTGTTTATAGCTGATGCTTTAATGATTATTTCCTCAGACACAAACTTGTCCCCATCAATGATTATATTATCTATATTAAAAAACTCAGATTTAAAGGAGTATGCAAGACTTATGGTTATAAGAGCAAGCATTAAAACCAATCTAAACATAATTTTTCTTCTATGTCTTTTTCTTTCAACCCTTGTAGTCTTTTTCATCCTATCACCTCAAAAGTTGTCCCACAAATTATCAGCAGCAAAAGCTGCTATTTCTCTAATCGGATGTCAGCACCGAGACTCGTCAAGATTTCTATCATATTATCATAACCTCGATTAATATGATAAATATTACAAATCTCTGTTGTGCCTTTTGCAATAAGTCCAGCTAGAACAAGGGAAGCTCCACCTCTTAAATCTTTAGCGCTTACCTTTGCACCTGTTAACTCCTTTACTCCCTTGATTACAGCAACTTTGCCAAAGGTCTTGATATTTGCTCCCATCCTGAGCAACTCCTCTGCTTGCTTAAACCTATTTTCAAATATTGTTTCATTTATAACACTGGTGCCATTTCCAACAGTTAATAAGGTCATTATCTGGGCTTGCATATCTGTAGGAAAACCTGGATATGGAAGTGTCTGCAGCATCTCAATTGCTGATGGTCTATTAGGCCCTATAATCTTTAATGAATTTCCATTAGCATATACTATTGCTCCAGCTTCCTTAAGCTTGGCTATAATACTTAAGATATGATCTGTAACTATATCCTTAAGAAATAATTCTCCTCCAGTGAGGGCTGCTGCTGTCATATATGTTCCAGCAACGATTCTATCAGGTATAATTCTATGATCACAACTTCTTAATTCCTTAACCCCTTTAATGGTTATACAAGAGCTACCAGCCCCTGTGACTTTAGCACCGGCATTATTTAAGTAATTTTGGAGATCTATTAATTCCGGCTCCCTAGCTGCATTTATGATAGTTGTAGTGCCTTCAGCTGTTACTGCAGCTAACATGATGTTTTCAGTAGCTCCTACAGAAGGATAGTCCAACTGAATTTCGCATCCCTTAAGCCCTGTAGTTTTACAATCTAGAAAGCCATGTGCTTCATCAATAATGGCACCCATTTGCCTAAGTCCCTTTAGATGTAGGTCTATTGGTCTAAGTCCTATCTCACATCCACCAGGAAATGCGATTTTTACTTCACCAAACCTTGCCAGCATGGCACCCATTATAATAATCGAGGACCTCATTTCTCTGACTAGTTCCTCCGGTAACTCAAGCTTATCTATCGTAGATGAATCTACTGTGACAGTATCTCCTTGTGTATGAGTTTTAGCTCCTAGTGAATCAAGTATTTTTATCATCATATCCACATCACGAAGAGCTGGAATATTAGTAATGGTGCTAGTTTTGCCGGAAATTACAGAGGCTGCCAATACAGGCAATACTGCATTCTTTGCACCTTGGATGCTTATTTCACCAGCGAGCCTATGGCCTCCATTGATAACATACCTTTCCATTCACCCACCTCCATTGCACTATATGAATATAGTATGCAAAGAAAAAACTTGGGTTACTTTTTTTTAAGAAGTTCTTCGATTAGGTCTGAAATTTTTCTAGCAGCATGAATATCACCCAATTTTTTACTATTTGTGGCCATGGTTTTTAGTCTGTCCTTATCCTTAATAAGATTCATAATATTATTATATAATAATTTCGGAGTAAGGTCCTTTTCCAATAATAAAATGGCTGCTTTATTTTCTTCAAATACCCTAGCATTATATTCCTGATGGTTTTCAGCAGTATATGCTTTAGGTATTAAAATACTTGGAACGCCTACAGCTGAAATTTCAGCTAAGGTAATTGCTCCGGCACTAGTAACTATAATATCAGCAATGTTTAAGGCTTCAGGCATATCATAAAAATATGGTAAGATTCTTAAGTTCTCATGTAGCACAATTTTTTCATTTTTGATCCTTTCCATAAAGGAATCGTACATTCTACTTCCAGTTACATGAATTAGTTGGTAATCATCACTATCTTTATAATTTTTTATGATTTGAAAGAAGGCATCATTTAGTTTTTTTTGCCCACCGCTACCTCCAAAGGATAGTATAAAGGGTTTAGTAGGTTTAATTTTTAACTTATTTGCAACTGCAATATCATCAGAATAATTATTCCCTATAACATATTGAAGATTATAATTTTTCATTATCTTTTTCATTTCAATTTCTTTAGTTTCACTT
>CAZTEN010000171.1:2761-4709 GCA_964612495.1 uncultured Tissierella sp.
TAGCTATGTTATTTGCAAGTATAGGAGCTATAAGTTTAATTTTTAGCTTATTATATGCTAAAGATTTGTCGACTTCAAGTATTTGTTTTCTTATAGGATTACCAGTTTTTACCACTTTTTCAGGGTGTTTAAAATACTTTCTTGCCTCATCAAAGGTTACGGCTATTTTATCAGCTTGGCTTCCTAAAATTTTATTAGTAATTCCTGGAAAAGCATTTTGTTCGTGTATAAGTATGGGGATACGCTTTTTCTTTGCCATAAAAACTACCGGACCACTAACATATCCTCCTGTACCTATAACTATATCGGGTTTATATTCTTTTATTATCCTCTTTGCTTCACTAAGTCCATGTAGGAGTTCTCTTAGGGCAATAAAGGATTCCTTATTTAGTTTCCTAGGCATACCGCTAACTCTAATGGTTTTGAAATTGTATCCTGATTTAGGTACTAACTCAGCTTCTAAACCTTTATTAGTTCCTACAAATAGAATTTCTGCATCTTTATTTTGACTCTTTATCTCATTGGCTATGGCAAGTGCAGGATAGATATGTCCCCCTGTACCTCCTCCAGACAGTAGATATTTCACTTAAATCAGCCCCTATCCAATTTTGCATATCTTGAAATATTTAATAGAATTCCAATGCCAGACATATAGAAAAGTAGTGATGTTCCTCCATAACTAATAAATGGCAAAGTTATACCTGTCGTTGGTATAGATGAAGTTACTACAGCAATATTGATTAGAGTTTGAACTGTAATTAGAGCTGTAATTCCAGAAGCTAAATAGCAAGCAAAAAGGTCTTCTGTTTTTAAGGCAATAATTATGCCTCTCCATATTACTACAAGGAATAAAAATAATACTAGCAGTGTACCAAATAACCCTAATTCCTCACCGATAATGGAAAAAATAAAGTCATTATAGGCTTCAGGTATATAGAAGAATTTCTGCCTACTCTTACCTAAACCTAAACCAAATAATCCACCTGAACCCAGCGCATATAAGGACTGCACTACCTGCCATCCATTTCCTAGCTTATCTGCAAAGGGGTCTAGAAATGTGGTCCATCTATCCATTCTATATTCATTTCCCTCACCTGTAATAGCATAGAATAAAAATGCAGCTGCTCCTATACCTATTACAAGCATGTGGCTTAATTTCATACCAGCAACAAAAAACATCCCCGTCAAGGCACCAGCAATAGTCAAAGTAGTACCTAAATCAGGCTGAAGATAAATAAATAAACAGGATAGTCCGATAATTCCTAATGAAGGTATAGTTCCAACAGTTAAGGTGCTTATTTTTTCCTTCTTATTTGAAAGAAAAGCAGCAAAGAAAATTATGGATCCAAATTTTATTGCATCAGATGGCATAAAAGTTGTAAAGCCCAGATTTATCCACCTTGTAGCCCCTTTCAATTCAACTCCTAAGGGTGTAAATAATAGGACTCCAGATAGTAGGGACAAGATATATATGGGAAAGGCAAATTTTTTAAAATATCGATAGTTGAAATTCATCATGAATATCATACCAATAAACCCTGCAGTTGCTGATATAAGTTGCTTTCTAAAGAAATGATAGCCATCCTTAAAATCTACCATGGCTTCAGGCCAGGAGGCACTAAATACCATAACTATACCTATAAAAACTAATGCAACTATGGCTATTAAGAGTATGAAGTCTACAGATTTTTTTCTTACTAGCTTCTTGTTTCGCTCCATTATATCACTCCATTAATTTCCTGACAGCATCCTTAAAGTCGTTTCCTCTTACTTCATATGAAGAATACATATCCCAGCTGGCACATGCCGGAGAAAGCAAGACCTTATCTCCTATTTTCCCTAATTTATATGACAAGTCAACGGCCTTTTTCATAGAATCAACCTCATAAATATTTACAAATCCATTATTTATGGCTGTTTCCTTAATAATCTCCTTAGTTTGCCCCAG
>CAZTEN010000172.1:0-4707 GCA_964612495.1 uncultured Tissierella sp.
TTGAAAAGGCTACAATTGAGACTAAGGAAATGCAATATCTTTATAGTGATGGTGAATTATATTATTTCATGGATGTTGAAACATATGAGCAACTACCACTTAATAAAGAAGTAGTAGAGGAAGCAATTAAGTACTTAAGGGAAAATGACAATGCAACTATCAGATTCTACCAAGGAAGCGCATTTGAGGTTCAACCTCCTAACTTCGTAGAGCTTGAGGTTACTCATACTGAACATGGTTTAAAGGGGGATACATCCTCTGGAGCTACTAAACCTGCAACTGTAGAAACAGGGGTAACTATTATGGTTCCATTGTTTGTTAACTTAGGTGACAAAATTAAAATAGATACAAGAACTGGAGAATATCTCTCCAGAGTTTAGTTACAAGATAAAATCATATAGGAGGGGTAAAATGGATTACTTATTACAGAAGGTAGCTTATCTTAAAGGACTAGCTGAAGGACTTGGAGTTGCTGAATCAAGCAAAGAAGGTAAGGTGCTTGTTCAAATCATCGAAACCTTGGAAGCATTCACTGATGTACTGAATGATATAGTTGAGGATCAAATGGATCTAGAAGAATATGTAAACTTTATTGATGAAGATCTAGCAGATGTTGAAGAGGATTTATATGGCGACGATGACGACGATTATGATGACGAAGATGATTGGGACGATGACTATGAAGTAGATTCAGACTACGACCTCGATGAGGATTTTGATGAGTTAGATAGTGATGAAGAGGATGAAGATTAACATTTAAAGCTAAAAGGCTTCCTTAAACTTATGTTTAAGGAAGCCTTATTTTTTTGTGTAATAATAATATAACTTTCTCATAGAATTAATTAAAAGGAGGACAGGTTATGGAGAAAGGTATATTTGATTTAGTAATTGACAATCTAGCTTTAGAAATAAAAAAGCCTCTTTTAAGACTTCCGGTTAGAGTTAAAGAAAATACAGAGGAGATTCGACTTAGAGTTAATTCTCCCTTAATGATTTATTCAGAGGGTAGGGACTATTATATAAGCTCTAATGGAGATATAGTCAATATTCATGAGGGATTAGTGATTGATACGGATATGATTTTAAAGACATTCCAGTTGGTTTGCAACTACTCTGTTTATGCATTATCTGAAGAGATTAAAAATGGTTATATTACAATTAAAGGAGGACATAGGGTTGGTATTGGCGGAAAAATCATTTATAACAATGGAGAAATCGAAAGTATTAAGAATATATCCTCCTTAAACTTTCGTATAGCTAGGGAGAAAAAGGGAATTTCCGATAATATAATCCATTATCTTATAAGGGATGGAGACTTTTTAAATACTATGATAATCTCTCCACCTCAGTGTGGTAAGACTACTCTTCTTAGGGATATAGTCAGGAATCTAAGTAATGGTGTAAAAAATAAGGGTATTAGGGGCTATAAAGTAGGTTTAATCGATGAAAGGTCAGAAGTTGCCGGTATTTTTAATGGAATTCCTCAAAAGGATATAGGTATTAGGACAGATATATTGGATTCATGTCAAAAGTCTGAAGGAATTATGATGATGATTAGAGCTATGTCTCCCGAGATAATTGCAGTAGATGAGATAGGTAGTCAAAGGGATGCAGATAGCATATCTGAGGCCTTGAGAGCAGGTATAAGGCTAATAGCAACTATTCATGGACATTCAATAGAGGATGTAATATCTAGAGCATCTATAAAGGGTCTCTTCGATGAGAGAGTTTTTAAAAGGTTTATAATCATGGACAATTCATTAGGTGTTGGAACTATTAATAAAATTTTAGAGGAGGACATGTTTATAAACCTATTAGAAAAGAGGAAGAAGAATGTTACTGCTTAAAACACTTATGTTAATCAATATATTTTTTATATGTACAATCTTAGGATTATCCTTTGGAAATAGGTATTCTAAAAGGCTTAATGGATTAAGTGACCTTCAAGAAGTCACGAGGCTTCTTCAGACGGACCTATTAGTTTTTCTTACTCCTATACCTATAGCTATTGAAAGTATTGCTGAGAAGACATCTAAGGGAATGAGTGAGATTCTCCATTTCATGAGTGAGAAAATAGAAAAGGATGAAAGTGGTGACCTTTATCCCATATTTAGTGAGGCTTCATATATATTAAAGGAGAAATTCAACCTAGAGCCTGAAGATATAGAGGCCTTTAAGTCTCTCGGAAAGGTTATTGGGAGAACTAATAGGGAGGATCAGTCATTACAGCTTAATTATATATTGGATAGCCTACAAGGGCTTATCTATGAAGCAAAGGAGGAGAAAACGAAGTATGAAAAAATGTACAGCTCCCTAGGCATTATATTGGGGCTTGGCATAGTAATTATTCTAGCTTAAGGAGAGATAAAGATGAATGTGGATTTAATTTTTAAGATAGCTGCCATAGGGATGATAACTGCTATATTACATATGGTCTTGGATAAATCCGGTAAGCAGGAATATGCATACCTTACTACCTTAGTCGGAGTAATTATAGTCTTAGGAGTAGTTATTAGTTTGGTTAGTCAACTATTTACAGACGTAAAAGTGCTCTTTAGATTGTATTAGGTGAGCTTATGGAGATTATGCAGATAGTAGGACTAGGAATAATAGCAACTATTCTAATTGTGATTTTAAAGGAGAGTAGGCCTGAATTTGCAGTTCTTTTGTCCATTGTTACAGGTGTTATTATATTTTTATTGATAGTACCCCAACTGGTTTATGTTGTGGATACCATTAGCAGCTTATCCTCTAGAGCTAATGTGGATATAAGCTATTTTAATACCATAGTCAAAATAATAGGTATGGCCTATCTTGTGGAATTTGCATCACAGATTTCCAGAGATGCGGGACAGGATTCAATAGCTATGAAGATAGAACTGGGGGGGAAGGTATTGATAATGGTCCTTGCCATACCTATATTATTAGCTTTGATGGATTTAATAATTAAAATACTACCCTAAGGGTGAGAAGATGAAAAGGACAATCTATATACTTTTGTTGATATTAATAATCCCTACAATAGCTGTAGGAGCTGATATTGAAGGATTTATATTAGAAGAACAGCTAGATATGTTTGATACACATGAGCTAGAGAGCTTTATTGAGGATGTACTTAAGGACAATGAGGCTATAAAGGGATTTAATTTTAAGGATATGATTAAGCAAATAATCAAAGGGGAAAGGATTTTTAATAAGGATGCACTACAAGATTTTATCGTAGAAACCTTCTTTAGCGAGATTAAGGTGAGCCTCGATATCATGGTAATTGCTATTATCTTAGCTAGGAAACCAAGGCTCACCTTCTTTAGCGAGATTAAGGTGCAGGGTACATTTGAAAAATCCTCAGTTAGTCAAATAGCTAATTACGTTACATACATGGTTCTGGCTATTTTAATATTAGGAAGCTTTTATCAACTAATGAACGTAGTTAAATTTACAATTGTAAATATGGTTCGTTTTATGGAAATTATAATGCCTATACTATTGACCTTTCTAGTAATAGCAGGGGGACCAAATACTAAGGTTTTATTTCATCCAATGATTATTGGTGCTGTAAATTTAATCGGAGCCTTAGTTCAAAACATTATAATACCATTAATATATTTTTCCTTTATAGTAAGCATTTTGGCAAATCTCTCCCAAAGGGTAGAACTTAAAAAGATTTCAGAGCTTGGAAGGCAAGCTATAACCTTTATTATAACAGCAGCTTTTACCATATTTATAGGTATTATAACTATCTATGGCCTTAGTACAAAGATGGATGGGATTACCATTAGAACTGCTAAATTTGCAATAGATAACTTCGTCCCCATAGTTGGAGGTTTTTTATCCGATGCTGTTGAAACCGTTATAGGTTCCTCTGCTATCTTAAAGAATGGAATTGGAATCATAGGACTTGTTATCTTAATAATAATTACTGTCCTTCCGGTGATTAAAATAAGTGCACTATTATTTATTTACAAGGTAATTGGCGCAGTTATAGAGCCTATCGTATCTTCAAATATATCTAATTTCTTTACCGATATTAGCAAGACCTTGCTATTGATATTGATAAGCCTAGTATCTGTATCTATAATGTTCTTCATTACTATAACCATTATTGTAGATATAGGAAATAGCCTAATTATGCTAAGGTAGGTGAGATATATGTTTAAAGAATTTATAACCGGCTGGTTAAAGGAACTTGTAACACTTTTTATGATTATATCCTTAATAGATATAGTTATGCCAAAGGGTAATATGAAGAGATATGTAAACTTTATTATCGGCATTTTAATCATATTTACCGTAATAAGCCCATTAACCAAGTTAAATGATATAAGTCTAGATATAGATAAGGAAGTCGAAGCCTTCTCTCAAAAGGATATATCCATGGAAAATTTAGAGGAAGTACAAAATCAACAGATAGTGGATCTATATCTTACTAGCCTTAGGAAAGAGTTAAAAGATTTAATAGAGGAGAATTCAGATCATGTCGTTGAAACTATTGAGTTCAAAACAAGCCCTAATGAAGATTATATCATATCTTTAGAAGGTGTGGATATAGTCATGGTAAAGCAAGAAATTAAAGGAGATATAAGGGTAGAGGATATTGATATAAGAGATAAGTCAACAGTTTTAACATCCATTGAGGATGATGATATAAAAGGAATCATCTCTACGATGATACAGCTAGAGAAGAATAAGATAAATATCTATTATGGG
>CAZTEN010000173.1:0-4702 GCA_964612495.1 uncultured Tissierella sp.
ACTTCAATAGCAATATTGGAAGCTCGTGACTTTAGTCATGAGAGGTTCACATCTTAGCAAACCATCCATAAACTAATATCCCAGCAAAGGCTCCAGCACTATCAATAATTACATCCTTTACTTCCCCACTTCTACCCAGTATATATAACTGATGGATTTCATCACTTATGGCATACAACACGCAAACAAGTACTGCAAGGCCGATATTTACACCACTGTTTCTTAAAGCATTTACTACTAGAATACCCAAAACTAAATAAGAGAAGAAATGTGCATTCTTTCTTATAATATGATGATATTTATTTACCTCAATCTCTACATCAGGAGCAACATTCTCAACAGTTTCAACTATTATTCCTGTAATCCCTTTACTTAACTTATTGGACTCTGATGCTGGTTTATGGGATTGAGAAAATATGAATACCATCCATAAAACAACCAATATCCAAGTAAATACTCTTCTAATCATTAAAATCACCTTATAATATTATACAGCAAGCTATACTACTTTACTATGAGAAATCAGCATCTCATATAGTAAGCAATCCTTAGGTATATTAGTTTTATTTCACAATTTTAAACAATTGCTATCTTAGATGACTTTAGGTGATAGCCACCGAGGGTTCTTTTGCAGAAAATTTTGGTTTTTCTTTCCTTTAGAATATACTATAATTAATTAAGGACACAAATAGATAGGATACAAGTTCAATGTATGTTGTATATAGATATATAAGGGAAGTGATTATGTTTGAATGCACTTAAACAGAAATTTAAAGAAGTTGTAATAGCAGTACTACCGGTTACGATAATAGTCCTGATATTGAATTTTACCATAGCACCTATTGGTAATTTATTAATAACAAAATTTGTAATCGGAGCAATATCAATTGTATTAGGATTAGGTATATTCTTATTCGGTGCTGAACTGGCAATTACACCCATAGGACATCATATGGGTGATTCTATTACAAGAAGAAAAAACATTGGACTTTTGGTCCTATCCGGAGTTATTCTGGGTTTTTTCGTTAATATCGCCGAGCCTGATTTAATGGTCTTGGCAAAGCAAGTCAATGCAGTTACTGATGGACTTATAGGCCAATGGTCATTATTAATAGTAGTTTCCATAGGCATAGGGCTTATGGTATCCATTGGACTACTAAGAATTGTATTTAAATTTCCATTAAATAAATTGTTAACTATTCTTTATGGAATAATTCTAATACTTTCATTTATAGCACCAAATTCCTTCCTTGGAATTGCTTTTGATTCAGGAGGTGCTACAACAGGGTCTATGACAGTTCCTTTTATTTTAGCCTTAGGTTTAGGTATCGCATCAACACAAGGAGGAAAGCAAAAAGAAGAGGATAGCTTTGGCTTAGTTGGAATTTCTTCTACCGGTCCTATGCTTGCTGTATTGTTCATGGCAATACTTTCGCCTCTAGAGTCCTTAAATGGAAGCTTACCAAAGTCTGGTTCAGCAGATCTTAGAATATTAGCTCCTTTCTTTAACCAACTAATAAAAGTTACGGGAGAAGTAATTATTGCTCTTATTCCAATAACTGTCCTATTTTTAATATTCCAAGTTGCTATTATCAAACTGTCAAAAAAACATGTAAATAAAATTATGAAAGGAATTATTTATGCCCTAATAGGATTTGTACTGTTTTTAACTGGTGTAAATTCCGGCTTCATGGAAGCAGGTTCTGCTATAGGTCATGCTGTAACAAGCTATGGCAACAATTGGGTCGTTGTTATTACAGGATTTGTATTGGGATTCACAGTTATTTTTGCTGAACCTGCTGTATATGTATTAAATAAGCAAATAGAGGATGTAACAAGTGGACATATAAAAAAGAGAAATATATTATATACTCTATCAATTGGTGTTGCCCTGGCTGTTTCTCTTTCAATGGTTAGGATATTGGTTCCAGGAATGCAGTTATGGCATCTACTTCTACCAGGATATGTTATAGCCATAGCTTTAAGTCATCTTACTCCTCCTCTATTCGTAGGGATTGCCTTTGACTCAGGTGGTGTAGCATCAGGGCCCATGACCGCTACCTTCATCCTTGCTTTTGCTCAAGGTGTAGCAGATGCAACCCCCGGTGCAGATGTATTACTTGATGGATTTGGTGTAATCGCTATGGTGGCCTTAATTCCATTGATTGCAATTCAGATATTAGGTCTATTATTCAAACGAAAATCCTTAAAGAAGGGAGATGATTTGATTGGTTGATTTTACCAGTGAAAATATGAGGTCAGTTAATTTTGTAATCGTTGATTGTAATATGGGTAGCAAAATATTGGAAGAAGCAAAACATATAGGGGTAAGAGGCGGAACCATACTATTGGGAAGAGGAGCTATTAGAAATCCAATCCTGGTTAAATTAGGTATAGATGAATGTAGAAAAGAGATTGTTATGATGATAACTCCTCGTAATATGGAGGATATACTTCACGACCACCTCAAAAAGAAATTTCATATGAATAAGCCTAATCACGGAATTATATTTTCAATTCCAGTAAATAAAATATTTGGAACACACGAATCAAATATTCAAACAGACATAGGAGGTATTGATAATATGCATGAAGCAATCCTAACAATAGTTGAAATAGGTCTTGCACAGGACGTTATAGATATAGCTGCTAAGGCAGGCTCAACAGGGGCTACAGTAATAAATGCTAGAGGGTCCGGAATTCATGAACATGAAAAATTCTTTGGTATGACTATAGAACCTGAAAAGGAGGTCGTTATTATAATAGCATTAAAACATAAAGTTCAAGCCATTGTAGATGCAATAAGAACCTCTATGGATATAGACCAACCGGGTAAAGGAATTATTTTTACTATGGATGTAAATAGGGTAACAGGCATATATGAAGAAAAAAAGTAGTATATTAAATTTGAAATCTCATTTTTTTTCTAATAAATCCTCATAGACATGTTATTATAAATCTATTCTCAGTGGGAATTCCACCCACTATATTCTACGCCCTTATCATGGCGCACTGACTGGCATCGTCGCACTCTCTAAGTTACCCGATGTCTGTTAACTTGTTGTTAAATTAATATTCACTTTTCAAGTTCAATATATTTTTTAGTGAGGTACGTTATGAAAGAGAAGACCGCCAAATCAATAGCTATTTTTCTTTTAAGGGTTATAGTAATTCATTTTTTGACATATTATTTCTTTGGGATGCTGGCTTCGAGAGTATTGCACTACGAAACAATCCTGAGCCTTCCAGTAATCCGCGATTATATGCTTGGCTACGGAGATGCATCCGTTGTATGGGGTCCGCTGATACAGCCTGTAAGGGGCCTTATACTCGGCTGCGTGCTGCTACCCTTTCGCAATTTTCTGGCAGAGAAAAAATACGGATGGATTTACCTGTGGCTTGTATTTGTGGGCATCGGCATACTGTCGCCACCTGCAGCCGCACCATGCTCCATAGAAGGCATAATTTATACTAGGCTGCCTCTCTGGTACCACCTTATTGGACTTCCTGAAATACTTCTGCAGACACTAGTCTTTAGCATCCTGGTCCACCTGTATATGCGCTATCCTGACAAATTATTGGAGTCACTGCCACCTGTAATTGGAATTCTTCTGCAGTCCATTGCCGGGGCGTGCTTTGCTTTCATCGGATACGCTGTGTTCTCTGTACTGTATGCTCTAACAGCAGGTGTTGAAATTAATGCAGAGGCAAACCTGAGCCTGAAGGTGCAGGGGCTTTTTATTGCACCTTTCGTTCTTAATTTTGCTGCTATAGCTTTTTTCACTATGAGCAAACGTATTAGAGGTATTAGGAGGATCAAGCTCTTCCTTATAATATGGTTCTGCAATGCAGTGCTGATTGCCGCTTACCAGAACCTTGTAATGGGCGGTGCCAATCCCCTGTTCGTAATAGCCGCACCAGTCCTGCCTTCCACGATTGTTGCTGCCATTGCCTCGAAAAAATACATCGCCTGATTGGTCTCTTGGTGCACCGTTCCCACTAAGAACACAGAAGAACCTTCCCTCTGTGTTCTACTTATTTTTATAAGCTGATAAATTCCCGCCTGTATCGGATTCTGCTAATCTTACTGCATCTGCTATTATTTGAGCTGGCTTTGAGGCCCTTACATTATGAACCCTTAAGACTTCTATCCCCTGGAAAGCGGCAAGGACTGTAAGAGCTGCAGAGCCTTCGTCCTTTAAGACATGTGTTTCTGCCTCTTCCCCTTCCATATCATAGCCAGCTTCCTCTAGGAGGTTATTAATGAATCTCTTTCTAGAGACTCCTACAAAGGCTGTGTAGCCATCTCTGTGGAGAAGATCCATCCTATTTAAGAGCTGGAGGTTTTCTTTCCTAGTAAGGCCAAAGCCAATCCCTGGGTCTAGCATGATGTATTCTTTTTCAATGCCAGCCTTATTTGCTATCTCAATTGAGTCGCTGAAAAATTGCATCATTTGCTCTTCTATTGTCTTACCTTCATATCTCTTCAACTCTTCTTCATTCATTTTTGCTTCTCCAAAAACTGGGAAGATCGAAGATGAAGGGTGATTAGGCCTGTAAATAGTTGGGTTGTTCATAAGAATATAACCAGCCTTTTTCTCTGCAATAACTTCAGCCATCTTAGTATCTCCCCTAAGGCCTGTTATATCGTTAATAATATCTGCCCCAGCTTCAATCGCTCCCTTGGCTACCTTTGATTTCC
>CAZTEN010000174.1:0-4080 GCA_964612495.1 uncultured Tissierella sp.
TATATGCTTTAGTGCCACGCTTATTGGACTATCCCCATCATAGGGTACCTTTCCGGTAATCATTTCATACATTACAATACCCAAGGAATATATATCAGATTTTTCGTCAGTATAGCCTCCCCTTGCCTGTTCAGGTGAAAAATAATGTACACTACCCAATACATTAGATGTTGTAGTAACAGTAGATGATGTTACGGCTCGCGCAATTCCAAAATCTGTAACTTTTATTCTATTGTCTTCTGTAATCATCATATTATGAGGTTTAATATCCCTATGTACAATATGGTTTCTATGAGCATGTTTTAGAGCTTCTCCAATTTGTATTGAATATTCTATGGTTTCTTCAGGACTTAGTTTTCCATTGACCTTTATAAGCTCTTTAAGGGTCTTACCATTTATGAATTCCATTACGATATAATAGATTTTCTTACCTTCTAGCTCTTCTACACCTACGTCATAAATATTTAGAATATTTGGATGTGAAAGACTGGCTGCTGCCTGAGATTCCCTTCTAAATTTTCTTATAAAATCTTCATCCTCTGTAAACTCATCTCTAAGTACTTTTATTGCTACAAACCTATTTAGAAGATGGCATTTGGCCTTATAAACTATGGCCATTCCACCTTCTCCTACCTTCTCTATTATCTCATATCTATTGCCTAACATAGAACCTATCATATCAACACCTCATTGTCCATATTAATTCCAATAACCGTAATATTGTCGTTTCCACCGTTTTCTTTGGCCAATTTCACCAATATATTACAGATGTTTTTCATATCCCTTCTGTCATACCTTTCAAGGACTTTTAGGATAATTTTCTCGTCTATCATATTAGTAAGACCATCACTACATAGGATAATAATATCCTTTGGCTTAATATCTTGTATATATATATCAGATTTTATATTACAGCTTGTACCTACTGCCCTTGTAATCATATTACGCTGCGGATGATTAATAGCTTCAGCAGCGGTTATACTACCCTCTTTAACTAGCTCATTTACAAGAGTATGGTCTTCGGTTATTTGAATTATCTTGTCATCCCTTATCAAGTAAGTCCTACTATCACCAACATGACCAATATAGAACCTTTTATTGTCTATAAAAATCATAGTTAAAGTAGTACCCATGCCATTGAGTTCAGATGATTCAATGGACTTAAGAAATATTTCATCATTTACATAATCTATAGCTTCCTTAATGCATTTCTTTATTTCATTCTCTTCCTTTAATCTATTTCGATTTTTATCTAGAAATCGAACCATGCCTTTAACTGCCATGGAGCTAGCTATATCTCCTGCATTGTGGCCACCCATTCCATCTGCTACAATAAACATTGGAAAGTCTAAATCAATAGATGCAAACATAGAATCCTGATTATTCTCTCTTCTTAAACCAATGTCACTAACTGCTCCAACAATCATCGTATCACCTCAAGATTTTTTCTTTCTCTATAACTCTTCTTCTCAGTTGACCACAGGATGCACTTATATCGCTTCCCATTTCCCTTCTGATAGTAGCAGGTAAATTCCTTCTTAATAACATTTTTTGAAATCTTTCAACATTGGTTCTTTCTGGTCTTTCTTTATTATATTCCTTTATTGGATTAAGAGGTATAAGGTTAATATGTGCATTAATCCCTTTCAAGATTTTTGAAAGCTCATCAACCTCCCTTTCACCATCATTTACACCTTCTATAAGGGTGTATTCGAAGGTAATCCTTCTATTGTTAGAATCACCATAATACTTACAAGCCTCTAACAATTCCTTTAGCTTGTATCTTTTTGCAATTGGCATGATCTTCATCCTCTCTTCATCAAAAGGTGAATGAAGGGATATAGATAAGGTGATAGGTAAATTTTCCTTTGCTAAATCATATATCTTAGGTACTAGTCCACAGGTAGAGAGGGTTATGTTTCTAAGGCTAATATTATGACCCTTTTCATCATGGATTATATTTATAAATTTTAATACATTATCATAATTATCTAGGGGTTCTCCACTCCCCATTAAAACTATATTAGAGATTTCTAATCCTTTATCCTTCTCCATCATATATATCTGATTTGCCATTTCCGCAGGACTTAAATGCCTGATTAGGCCATCTTTAGTAGAAGCACAAAAAGCACATCCCATCTTACACCCAACTTGTGTAGATATGCATGCGGTATTGCCGTGCTTATATTCCATAAAAACACTTTCTATTATATTGCTATCCTCTAACTGGAACAGGTATTTGTTTGTTTTATCCAGTTTCGAGTCAAATCTTTCAAGTAAGTCTATATGATTTACTCTGACAATATCTATTAACGTTTTTCTTAACTCAATTGGAAGTAGATTTAATTCACCTATATCTAACTTCAGATTACTATTAAAATATGAAAAAACCTGCTCACCCCTAAATTGCTTTTCGCCAATATCCTGCATAAAGGATTTCAACTCTTGAAGGGTTAAGCTGTTTATTTCAATTTTATCCATGCTACCACCTCTGTCCTAAGAGATATTATACATAAAATAATAAAATTAATCTATTGTTCTTTAATCATTTTAGCTATAAAGAAGCCGTCAGTATTATGTTTATTAGGATAAAGTTGTATATAACCTTCATTCAAAGTTTCAAATTTCTTATTATTAAGATTAGGGTCATCTAGGACTACAGGTTTAAAATTTCTGTTGTTTTTAAGGAACTTTTCAACTAAATCCTTATTTTCCTGATCTAGGATTGTGCAAGTACTATATATCAAAATCCCACCTTTTTTTACATAATGCTTGGCTACTTCCAAGATATTCTCCTGTAATCTAGCTAAATCATCTATGTCATCAGATGTCCTATTCCACTTAATCTCAGGTTTCCTTCTTATGAGGCCTAAGCCGGAGCAGGGAGCATCTACTAATAGGTAATCAACTTTTTCTATTAAATCCTTATCTAGATCTAAAGCATCAAAAACTTCGGTCTTTATGATGTTAATTCCCAGTCTCTTAGCATTACTCTCTATTAATTTAATCTTGTGAGCAAATATATCCCTAGAAATAATTAGACCTTTATTTTTCATGTATTGCCCTATATGAGTTGATTTACCTCCTGGAGCACTACAAAGGTCAAGTACTAAAGTCCCTTCTTTTGCTTCTAATAATTGGCCTACAAGCATGCTGCTTTCATCCTGTATGGTGAATTCACCATTTTTAAACTCATCTAAATTTGTAATTCTAACTGGATTATGAACTATAAGTGCATCATTGGCAAATTGTCCGAAGCTTATGCTAAATCCCTTTTCCTCTAACTTTCTCTTTAAAACCTCTTTATCTGTTTTAAGAGTATTAACCCTGATATTTAGTAGGGGGGTAGCATTATTTGCCTTCAATAGGTCTTCAGTAAATTCTCTTCCAAAATCCTTAATAAACCTCTTCACCAAATCTTCCGAATGAGAGTATTTAATGCTAAGATATTTAATTTCATCCTTAACATCTATGGTTAATATGCCTTGATCTCTGCTAATAAATCTTAAAATTCCATTAACGAAACCAACTGTGCCCTTGTGTCCATATTTTTTAGCTAGCTTTACTGATTCGTTAACCGCTGCACTATTTGGTATCCGATCCATAAAGGCTATCTGATAAATTCCAATCCTTATAATCTCCAAAATAGTAGGATGAATTTTATTGAGCTTAAGCTTAGAGGATTTAGAAATTATATAGTCAATGTAGAGTTGATTCTCTAATACTCCATAAACTATCTCCCTAATTAGATTTTCATCCTGGTGTGAAATCTGTTCATTAATGTGTTTTGATATAGATAAATTCGAATATCCTTTTTTCTCATGGATATCCAAAAGGATTTTTAGAGCCATACCTCTAGCATTTATACTCATAATAACCACCATAAAAAAAGGGATAATAACCCCTTTTAATCCCTTCTTCTAGTCATAAATAATATTCTTAATAACTCCCCTACTGCTGTAAGAGTTGCGGCAACATAGGTAAGGGCAGCGGCGTTTAAAACCTGTTTTGCAGGTCTTAAATTCTCAATCGGCATTATCCCATTTTCTAGTTGAACTAAGGCTCTCCTACTGGCATTAA
>CAZTEN010000174.1:4090-4654 GCA_964612495.1 uncultured Tissierella sp.
AAACTACCCCGAGAAATAAAGCAATGCCAATATTTATAAAAAACGGACTTATTATAAATCCCAGGATTATGAATAACCATACCATCCTTGAGCCTATATTGGCTATAGGAGCAATATTATTTCTTAACATAAGTGGAAAATATCCATCTGAATGTTGTATAGCATGGCCTACCTCATGAGCCGCTACACTCATGGCAGCGATACTGCTTCCACCATATACATTTCGTGATAGCCTTAAAATCCTTGTTCTTGGATCGTAATGGTCAGTTAAACTACCAGCCACAGACTCTATCTGTACATCATATAGACCGTTTCTATCCAATATCATCCTAGCTGCCTGTTGTCCAGTTAATCCCGTATTGCTATTGACCTTAAGATATTTACTAAAGGTCCTATTTATTTTCATTTGAGCATATCCTGCAAATAAAAGTGCCGGCAGAACAAAGATCAAATAAGAGCTATAGTAATCTGCACCATACATACCATATCCATACATATTATCACCTTCCTATTCTAGGACACATCCTATTTTAATTTCATTTCCTGCCAGATATTGAGCTACTG
>CAZTEN010000175.1:0-4647 GCA_964612495.1 uncultured Tissierella sp.
TAATCGACATAGATTTAGACCAAAACCAAGTGCCAAATTTTAATAGCTTGAAATCAAACTATGATAAGGTAAAGGAATTAGTTGATAAGAAGATTATTCTGGCAGCAAAGACCGTTACAACAGGTGGTATAGGAGCAGCAATAAGCAAGATGGCCTTTGGGAATAAGATTGGATTTAAATTAATCCATAAGATGGACTTGAACGAAATATTTCAAAAGAGGATAGGAAGCCTGCTTCTAGAAGTAAGTCCTGAAAATGCAAATGAACTTCAAGGCTTTAAGAAAATAGGAACTACCATAGGAGAAGAGCTTGTAAGTTTTGGAGAAGAAAGTGTAGCCCTAAATGAGATGATTGACAATTGGGAAAAACCACTTCTTCCTATCTATCCTATTAAGAAAGATGTAGAAGGAGAATTGACTACTCTTAAGAGCACTCTAACTTCAAGAGCGTATAGAGGCGAGAAGATTGGGCAACCTAGAGTCTTTATCCCAGCATTCCCAGGCACTAATAGTGAGTATGATTCAGCTAGGGCCTTCCAAAAGGCAGGAGCTCTTGCTAAGATTTCCGTATTTAGAAATCAAAATGAAAGAGATGTTCAAGAATCCTTAAAAAACTTTGCTGAGGAGATTAGAAGAAGCCAAATCCTAATGATTCCAGGTGGATTCAGTGCTGGTGACGAACCGGATGGTTCAGGAAAATTCATAGCAACTGTATTTAGAAACCCTGAAATTGCTGAAGCAGTTATGGATTTAATTAAGAATAGAGATGGATTAATCCTTGGGGTATGTAACGGATTCCAAGCCCTTATTAAACTAGGACTTCTTCCATATGGAGAAATCAGACCACTTAAGGAAAATGACCCAACTCTAACTTTCAATAAAATGGGAAGACATATATCCCAGCTAACAAGCACAAAGATAGTATCTAAGCTAAGTCCATGGTTTAACAATACAAAGCTTGGAGATATTTATGCTATACCATTGTCTCATGGGGAAGGCAGATTCGTAGCTGATGATGCGACACTCCAAGACCTGATAAAAAATGGACAAATTGCGACACAATATGTGGACTTAAGCGGTCAAGCAACTTATGATGGATACTACAATCCAAATGGGTCATTTTATGCAGTAGAGGCAATCACAAGCGCTGATGGAAGGATTCTGGGTAAAATGGGCCATTCCGAGCGAATCGCAGATGATATATATAGAAACATCCCCGGTGAAAAGAATCAAATGGTCTTTGAATCAGGAGTTGAATATTTTAAGTAAAGAGACACAAAATGAATTTAATGTCAAAACTCATCCTAATTTGTAGGGTGAGTTTTTTTTGTTTTTTTGCTAAAATTAAATATTATTAAGTGAACAAATTGGGTATATATAACTTGGTTTAATTTTTCAAATGTCGGTAAAACAATATTGACAAAAATTTAATTATGACATACTATATATTTAATTGTGCTATACTGGAGGGATTGTTATGCAAACCTTAAGCGTTACAATATCAATCTACATAATATCCGATTCCATCGGAGAAACAGGGGAACATATAGTTAGAGCAGCATTATCCCAATTCAATCTAGAAAATATCGAAATAAAAAAAATTCCTTTCGTACTAACAGTGGATTACTTAAAATCCATCATTGATGAGGCCAGTGAAAGCCAAAATACTGTGTTATTCTATACCCTCGTCGACAATCAATTAATAGAATTTGTTGAAAACTACTCCAAGGTGAAGAACCTGGTATCCGTGGACCTTATAAGTCCGGTTATTAAAACAATTTCTAAATTTACAGGTTTGGAGCCAATTCAAGAGCCTGGAACTATTAGAAAAATCGATGAAGCCTATTTTAGAAGAGTTGAAGCAATTGAATTTGCAGTTAAATATGATGACGGACAGGACCCTAATGGTATACCATTAGCAGACTTAGTCATCCTGGGTATTTCAAGGACATCAAAAACTCCTCTATCCATGTATTTAGCCAATAAAAATCTTAAGGTGTGTAATATTCCTCTAGTGCCGGAATCCAAACCTCCTAAGGAGATTTACCAGATACCTGCTAGGAAGGTTATCGGTCTTACTAATTCACCATTAAAATTAAATGAAATTAGAGAAGAGCGGCTTAAAGCATTGGGCTTGCCTAAGGGGTCTAATTATGCCTGTATGGAGCGAATACTCTATGAAATCGATTATGCCGAAAGAATCATGAAAAATATTGGTTGTCCAATAATTGATGTTTCAAATAAGGCAGTTGAAGAAACAGCTGAAATTATTATATCTATGTTAAAGAAGTACAACACTAAATTTGAGGGTATCTAATTTTTTTAATCATATACAAGGGGGTATTTCTGTGGAAAAATTTGTTTACAGCTTTCATGAGGGATCAAAGGAGATGAAATCACTACTAGGTGGTAAAGGGGCTAACCTTGCAGAGATGACTAATATAGGGTTGCCGGTTCCTCCGGGATTTACTATTACGACTCAAGCTTGTACCAGATTCTATGAAGAAGGTGGAAAGCTTTGGGATAGCTTATTTACAGAGATTGATGCTCATCTAAAGGAAGTAGAAGAAAAACTAAGCAAGAAATTCTCTGATAAGGAAAATCCATTGCTATTTTCAGTTAGGTCTGGTGCGGTTTTCTCCATGCCAGGTATGATGGATACAATTCTTAATCTAGGACTAAACGATATTTCAGTACAGGGTTTAGCTAATTCTACAGGTAATGAAAGATTTGCCTATGACAGCTATAGAAGGTTTATACAGATGTTCTCAGACGTAGCCATGGACATACCAAAGGTAAGATTCGAATCCATGCTAGAGGACATGAAGGAAAGAAAAGGAGTACATTTAGACACTGATCTAGATGCAAAAGACCTTAAGAACCTTGTAGAAGAGTATAAAAGGGTCTATAAGGAAGAAAAGAATGAAGATTTCCCTCAGGAACCAATGAAGCAATTAGAATATGCTATTAAGGCAGTATTTGCTTCCTGGAACAACCCTAGAGCTATAGTATATAGAAAATTACACGATATTCCTCATGACTTGGGAACTGCAGTAAACATACAGTCCATGGTATTTGGAAATATGGGTGAAACCTCCGGTACAGGAGTAGCATTTACAAGAAATCCTTCTACTGGTGAAAACAAACTATTTGGAGAATTCCTAATGAATGCACAAGGAGAAGACGTAGTTGCAGGAATTAGAACACCTAGGTCTATCGATGAACTTAAGACTGTAATGCCTAAGGTATATGATGAGTTCTACGAAATAACTGAAAGATTAGAGAAGCACTATAAGGATATGCAGGATATCGAATTTACAATAGAAAACGAAAAGCTATACATGCTACAAACAAGAAATGGAAAGAGAACTGCACATGCAGCAATAAACGTAGCTGTTGACCTAGTTGAAAGCGGATACATAACAAAAGAAGAAGCCCTTTTAAGAATAGAACCACTTCAATTAAATCAACTATTACACCCTAATTTTGATGAAAAGGCTGTAAAGGCTGCCGAAGTAATAGCAAAAGGACTACCGGCATCTCCCGGAGCAGCATCAGGTAAGGTATATTTCCATGCAGGGGATGTAATAAAGGCTAAGGCTAATGGAGAAAAATGCATCCTTGTAAGACAAGAAACATCTCCGGAAGACATAGAGGGAATGGTATCGGCAGAAGGAATTCTTACTGCAAGAGGCGGAATGACATCACACGCAGCTGTAGTTGCAAGAGGAATGGGTAAGTGTTGTGTAGCTGGATGTAGTGAAATTAGAGTTGATGAGGGAAATAAAGTTATTAAACATAGGAATGGACTTATTAACGAAGGGGACTATATATCAATAGACGGTGGTTCAGGAATTGTATACCATGGAGAGATACAAAAAGTACTACCTGAACTATCAGGTAACTTCGGAAAGTTCATGAATTGGGTAGATGAAATTAAAGTACTTGGGGTTAGAACAAATGCAGATACCCCAAGAGAAGCAATCCAAGCAGTTAAATTTGGAGCAGAGGGTATAGGTCTGTGCAGAACTGAGCATATGTTTTTCGACGATTCAAGAATACCGGCAGTTAGAAGGATGATTCTTTCCCAAGATATTGAGGAAAGAAAGGAAGCTTTAGATGAGCTTCTTCCAATGCAAAGAAAAGACTTCTTTGAAATATATGAAGCCATGGGAGAAAGACCTGTAACAGTAAGACTTCTTGATCCACCACTACATGAATTCCTTCCACAAAAGGATGAAGATATCAAGGCTCTAGCTGAATCCATGAGCTTAGAATTTGAAGAAGTTAAGGATAGAGTAGAATCTATGGCAGAATTCAACCCTATGCTTGGTCATAGAGGCTGTAGACTTGCCGTTACTTGGCCTGAGATTTACAGAATGCAAGTTAGAGCCATTATCGAAGCTGCTTTGGATGTAAAGGCTAAAGGCAATTCAAATATTAAGCCTGAGATTATGATTCCACTAATTGGAGAATTAAAGGAATTAAAATATGTTAAGAATGAAATCCAAGAAGAGATTGCTCATGTATTCCAGGAAAGAGGAGACAAGCTAGATTACATGATTGGGACCATGATTGAGGTACCAAGAGCATGTATCACTGCTGATGAAATAGCTACAGAAGCAGAATTCTTTAGCTTTGGTACAAA
>CAZTEN010000176.1:0-4644 GCA_964612495.1 uncultured Tissierella sp.
AATAGATGCTATATTGAACATGATTATTATAGTTTCTTCTTTATCCCCATTATAAGAAAGTGCCTTTTCATACATTTCCACTGCCTTATATTCGTCATCGTTCATATAAAATTCTTCAGCTAATAGTACATAATTTTTTCGCCTATAAGCTACCATTTTTCACCTCATTAGTTCAGTGGATTATCCCTACAACCTTTTTTGGTTTAATATGAAAGTTGAACTTTTATATTAAATCAAAAAAGTAGAGTATTCTCTACTTTTTAATATCAAATAAACCTAGCCTATGCATTGAATAAATATTTACAGTTGGTACTCTGCAATATATTTATAGTTAGTATTTCCTTCATGGAGAAAGCCGTCTAATAATTTCCAATTATTCTTGGTTCCTTCTAGTTCCATAAGCTTTTCAAAATAGTACATTGCTATTCCGGCATCGATAAGAGGTGGATTTTCTCCTTCTTCAAATTTAACCAGTAGATGCACCTTATCACCTTTTATGATAAATCTCCATGGCTGTGCATTCTTTATTGATGGTGCAAATCTTAGATAGTAAAAAACATCAGCAAGACCTCTATCCTCTAAGTATTCCATATCTATTCTACTGCCAAGTTTTTCTGAATAAACTATCTCTTCTACACCAATTCTTTCACTAAAGGGCTCTTGTATAAAAGGATTTCTTCTCTTTGGATATCCAATTGCAAGGACAAAATTTACCTCTGTAATACTCTCTCCAAATATGGCTTTTCTTATATCCATATCAACATTATATACACTAACCCAACATGATGCAATATTCATATTATTTAAGGCTGTTACTAATTTTTCCATATAATAAGCACTATAAATCGTATTCTTATCCGATTTATTCTTAATATCTACAGTTATATAATGAGGGCTCTCAATCATAACTCCTGAGTAACCAGCTAATCCTTTAAAACCATTATATATATTCTCTCCATACTCATAGAGCTTGAAACTAATATTTCCCGAAGGATTTTCAAGTTCTAAATCCTTCAAAACACCAATTATTTTATCAAGAACTTCAGGACTTACCTTTTTATTCTTAAATTCTCTTGTTGATTTTCTATTTTGTAAGAAGTTATTAATTATCATATAAAAATCCTCCTTTATAAAAATATATACTTTAATTAATTAGTTAATACCTATAAAAGTAATTACCTTATCAACATATTCAAATAGATACTTGTGTGTAATCAGCCCACCACCAATTCCTATTATTAGGCCAGCGGTAACGTCTGTTGGATAATGAACTCCAAGATATATTCTAGAGATTGCAATTATAGTTGCTAAAATATACACCAACATGCTAAACTTTGGCATATTTAAGGCTAGTGTTGTTGCAAGAGAAAAACTTGCAGTAGTATGACCTGAGGGAAAGGAATAATCGGATAGGTCTATACCAAAGGTATTTAATTGTTCAATTATCTTATATGGTCTTTCTCTACTTAGAAGCCTTTTTAAACTATGGACTACTACCTGCGTAAGCCCAAGTGCTGTTATAGCCTCAATACCTACTTTCTTATTATAAGTACTGCCGAAAATAATAAGTGAAATGCAAAAAACAGTAATGAACAATGCTCCACCAAGGTCAGTTACTCTATACAAAAATTTGTCAAGATACTTGTTCTTAATTTTAGAATTTATAAGTTTGATAAAAAAATCATCAAATGCCTTTAATCCGTTTTTCATATTTACCATCCTCTTTGCAGATTCGACAAAAAATTTTCATTAAAATAATTTAAGTATCGGCAGCAATTGCTTCACACCACTGAAACGGGGTTGGGGACATCTACACCTCATTATAATATATTATTACCCCAAATTCCAGATAATAATTGGATATTGCTATTTTCCCAGCATAGTGACTAACTAATTCTTTTATGATAAAATAAACGTGATATTGGAGGTAATGAAGTGAATCTAAGTAATGAGCAAATAAATGCTATAAATCATATAGATGGTCCTGCACTTGTATTAGCTGTTCCGGGAGCAGGGAAAACAACAGTCCTAATACACAGAACCTATCATCTAATAAAGGATTATGGAATACATCCTGAAAGAATTCTCTCAATCACCTTTAGCAAAGCATCTGCTTTGGATATGAAAAATAGATTTTTCAAGATATTTCCGGAAGTAGATTCAGGGCTTATAAAATTTTCGACTATACACGCCTTTTGTTACAGTCTTATAAGAGAATATTCATACCTAAAAAGAGTTAATTATCTTTTAATCGAAGACGAAAAGAATGAAATAAATAAATACAACCTCCTCAAGAAGATCTACTTCAAGGTAAATAAGGATTATATAACCGAAGAAAAACTAGAATCCTTATTGAATTCCATAGGTTATATTAAAAAT
This sequence comes from uncultured Tissierella sp., assembly GCA_964612495.1. Lineage (GTDB taxonomy): Bacteria > Bacillota > Clostridia > Tissierellales > Tissierellaceae > Tissierella_B. Next base: position 2,380 of record CAZTEN010000176.1, read on the forward strand.
ATGATGATTACTCCTGAAGCATTTAAAAAGGATAGTAGGACTGATATTGAAAATTTTTTAGATATTTATAAAATTTATGAAGATTTTAAGCGAAAAAATAATTTAATAGATTTCGATGATATGCTGACTATTTCCCTGGAAATAATCAAAGAAAACCCCTGTATTTTGGAGAAATATAGGGAGAAATATGACTTTTTTCAGCTGGATGAAGGACAGGATACATCTAAAGTTCAGCTTTCAATCATAAAACTCCTATCAGCGCCAAAAAACAACCTTTTCATAGTAGCTGACGATGATCAATCAATATATGGATTCAGAGGAGCTTTTCCAAAGGGTTTACTAGATTTTAACAAACAATATCCTAAGGGCAAACTCTATTTTATGGAAAAAAACTATAGGTCTACTAAGAATATTGTATCTTTATGCAATAAATTTATTAAAGAAAACAAACAAAGATATAAAAAGGAAATATTCACAGACAACGATTACTTTAAACCAATAGATATTATAAAAGTGAAAAATATAAAGGATCAATACAAAGTCCTCCTTGATGGCTTGAAAAATCAAGATCTTTCTAATTGCTGTATATTGTTTAGAAATAATCTATCCTCTATCGGGTTAATTGAGGTCTTGGAAAGAAATAATATAAATTTCTACATGAGGGATACTAAGCTTAGGTTTTTTAATCATTGGATGCTTAAGGATATTCTTACCTTTATGGAATTCTCCAAAGATACAACATTGATTGAATTATATGAGAATATATATTATAAGTCTAGAGGTTATATATCAAAGAAACATATAAACTTTGCTAAAACATTAGACTATCGAATGAGCGTATTCGACAGGATTAAAGAATATCCCGAACTCAATGAATATTATCAAAGGACCTTAAGGGATCTAGAAAAAGAAATGGAGTATGGCGAATATCTGAAGGAAAACTCAATGAAATTCGGATATACCTACGACACTGTAAAGATAATATTATATCATCTTAAGATAATAGCTAAAAGGACATTGGATTTATCTGAATTCAAGGGTAGGTTAAAGCATCTTCAACACCTTTGCCTTAATTCTAAGGGAAATAAGGGGTGTCTTACCCTATCTACAATCCACTCTGCCAAAGGACTAGAATTTGATTCAGTATATATGGTAGATCTGATAGATGGAGATTTCCCTAGTATATCAAGCATAGAAGCTATAGAAAAAAACAATTTTGAACTAATTGAAGAAGAAAGACGCTTATTCTACGTAGGAATGACAAGGGCCAAGAGTAGTCTTACCCTAATAACACCTAAAACTTTGGGAGATAAATATTTAGAACCTTCAAGATTCTTAACTGAAATTGAAGAACAAGCAAAATAGTTTCTATCCATATGAATAAAAAACTTAACTTTAGCAATAATAAGAATGCACAAGGATTAATTTGATCCTTTGGTAGCACTACTTAAATAGGAGGAAAGTTTAGATGGACAGAAACAAGCAACAAAAGTCAAGTAAGAATGAAAACAAGAATCAACAAAGCAAAAAAAACAACCAAAATAATCAACAAAGAAGTCAAAAAAATAGTCAACAATCCAGCGAAGAAAACGAAGATAGATAACAAAGAGGTCCTAACCAGGACCTCTTTGTTATTTAAATTCCTTTACATTTTCTAAATCAACCTTAAAGGTTTCTCCCTCTTGAATGGCAATATGACCTGATTCATAAGGTCTACCATTCATTGATATATATACTTCCTCAGTATCATAAAATTTACCTATTGTATTTACAATACTATTTAAAACTGCAGCTTCATAGGATGAACCTACATTTAAGTCCCTTATAAAGGATTCATTAAAATCCACTTTTGCAACCCAAGAGCTCCTATCTAAATGTACAGAGTTAATTATTGCATTTGGTGGAAGAGTTAAACCAAGTCTTTCATCAGGAGGATTTTTCATCTTGGATTCCAATATATTCTCTATATTGGCATTAGTAGTAAATTCCATACTATCCCTTATAAATACTACTTCCATACTATTATCCTTTAAAGGATAATAAACCAACATTTCCTGAGTCATAGGAATATTTCTTATTTCCTTTAAGAGGGTCTTAATCTCTGCATCCCCATCTTTATAGACTCTAGCAACAAATCCAATCCCCTTGACAAAATAATCCTTTTGAATAATTCCTTCATCAAAAACCATAGTAACTTCTAAGGCCTCTAGGCTACCATATGGGGTTTCTATTTGAGCATCAAGTGAAGTGATTTTCTTTTCATAG
>CAZTEN010000177.1:0-4582 GCA_964612495.1 uncultured Tissierella sp.
GTTGCAATGGATGAGTCTATAAAATTAGGCAAGGATACCTTGTACCTTTATTATGACTATACAGGGATAGAGCATTGGGCAAAGGGAGATTGGAAGACAAACAAAGAGGGAACAAAAAGATATAAAGAATTTTACGATGAAATAAAATCTAAACTAAATGTGGTCTTTATAAAGGTTCGAGCTCACTCAGGAGTAGAGCATAACGAAGAAGCCGATAGATTAGCAAAGGAAGCTATAAAATAGCTTATATCTTGTCATAAGCAACACCATTTTTTTTCAACAACTCAATGGCGTATTCGTCCATTCTATAATCATTTTTATAATATATATGTTTAATGCCTGCTTGGATTAAGGCTTTTGTACAATTGAGGCATGGAAAATGGGTTACATAAGCTTTGCAGTTTTTAACTGAGATTCCTTCCTTAGCACAATATAGTAAGGCATTCATTTCGGCATGAATGGTTGCTATACAGTGCCCATCCCTAATAGTATGTCCAATCTCATCACAATGGGGATTTCCGGAAACGGAACCGTTATATCCACTGGATACAATCCTATTATCATCATTTACCAATAGACATCCAACCCATGCCCTATCACAGGTAGACCTAGTTGCTACCTTTTCTGCAATTTCCATAAAATATTGATTCCAGCTTATTCTACTAGACATAGGATCCTCCTTTAAATTTTCTTGCCTATTCATTATACCATAAGGGGATATTTATAGGAAAATTAAGTTTTATAACGAGGTGCAAATGTCCCCCACCTCGTTGCAATGGTGTGTAGCCTTGCTATGCAAGACCTCTGATATTTAAATTATTAAATTGGATTTTGCTGGGTATAAGTAATAGAAAAAGGAGGATGATAAAAATGTTGAAAGAATTTAAAGAATTTGCCATTAAGGGCAATGTAATCGACTTGGCAGTCGCTGTTGTTATCGGTGGAGCATTCGGTAAAATCGTTACATCATTTGTTAATGATATTATCATGCCTCTAGTAGGAAGACTTGTAGGTGGAATGGACTTTTCAAATTATTTTATTAGTCTTGATGGTAAGGATTATGCTTCTCTAGCTGCTGCTCAGGAAGCGGCCGCACCAACATTAAATTATGGTCTATTTATAAAGAACATAGTTGATTTTTTAATTATTGCATTTGCAATCTTTATTGCTGTAAAATGGATTAACAAGCTGAAGAAGAAAGAAGAACCGGCTCCAGTGGAAGTAACTACAAAGGAATGTCCATATTGTTTTACAGAAATTCCCCTAGCAGCAACAAGATGTCCTCATTGTACATCTGAATTAAAATAATCATAATCAGGCCATTAGAGTTAATCTTTAATGGCCTGATTATTACGAGGTGTTAAATATGTATGGTTTAGTTTTAGAAGGTGGAGGGGCTAGGGGCTCATATCATATGGGGGCCTATAAAGCTATCAAAGCAGAAGGGCTTGAGATTGGAGCCATAGCAGGTACATCCATAGGTGCAATCAATGGTGCTATGATTGTACAGGGTGACTTTGAAAGAGCCCTTGAGCTTTGGCAAGATATAAGTTATTCCATGGTAATAGATGCCAATGATGAAGAGATAGAAAGGCTTAAAAATAAGAAACTGGATAGAAATGATCTAAGGTTATTATCGGACAAACTGAAGGCTGTTATCAATGATAGAGGCTTCGATATCACCCCTCTAAAAGAACTTCTAAATCAATATATAGATGAGGATAGAATTAGGGCTTCAAATATGGACTTTGGGTTAGTGACTGTAAACCTAAGTGATTTAAAGAATATAGAAATATTTAAAGATGATATACCTAAAGGAGAGATGAAGGATTATATACTAGCATCTGCATATCTTCCTGCATTTAAATCGGAAAAACTAAGAGGAAAAAGATTTCTAGATGGTGCCTTTTATGATAACCTTCCCTTTACTATGCTAAAGAAGAGGGGATATAAGGATTTAATATTGGTACGTACCTGTGCTAGGGGAATTACAAGAAAGGTTAATCCAGATATGGACGCAATAGTTATTACCCCTTCAGATGATATAGGGCAAACCTTTGAGTTTGAACACGAAAGGGCTAAGAGGAATATAGAATTAGGCTATTATGATGCCCTAAGGGCTATTAGAGGTCTTAAAGGAAGAAAATACTACATTGAGCCAATAGGTGAAGATTTTGCCTTTAATCTTTTGATATCTTTAAATTCTGAGCAGTTAACCAGTCTTGGGAAGACAATTAAAACCCATAATATTCCTTATCTTAGGGAATTGCTTGAATATATAGTTCCAAAACTAGGTTCCCAAATGGGTTTAAGTAAGACATTTACTTATGAGGACTTCATTATAAGCTTACTTGAAAAGAAGGCGGAATCCCTTAACATAAATAGGTTTCAAATCTATAAATACAATGAACTTCTGGAGTTAGCAAAATGTACACCGTCTAATAGGAATGAAAGGTCTAATGAACATAGTACATTGGGCAAGCTTATAGATAAGGTAGACCTTTCGGCAATCTTTAATAAGGAAGAAACAATTCTAAACCTAGCAAATATAATATTGTGTGATGAGAAGATTTAATCTGGAGGAACCTATATGAATATTGATGATTTATCAAATAAAATTAGAAACAGAACGCCTAAACCTCTAGATTCCATAGGAAAATATTCAGTCCTAATACCTTTAATAAAACGAAATAATCGATGGGAAATAATATACGAAATGCGTGCTAAATCCTTGAAATCACAGCCGGGTGAAGTATCATTTCCCGGTGGAAGGGTAGAGAAGGAAGAGTCCTTTGAAGAAACTGCTGTAAGAGAAACCATGGAGGAGTTATTAATCAAAAGGGAAAATATAAAGGTGCTAGGGGAGTTGGATTATTTAGTATCCTACGCTAACTTTACAATCCACTGCTTTCTTGGAATAATAAGTGGAGTAAATGTGGATAAAATTAGTCCGAATAAAGATGAAGTAGATCATTTATTCACAGTACCGGTTGAGTATTTGCTTAATAAGGAGCCTAAAAAGTACGAATTGGATTTAATGACTGTAGCCAACGAGGAATTTCCTTATTCGCTTCTTCCTAATGGTAAGGATTATAATTGGAGACGAGGTAAACATGTAGTTCTTTTCTATGAGTATAATGATTATATAATTTGGGGATTTACGGCAAGGATGACAAGACACCTCATAGATTTGATTAAAGAAAGCTAAAAAAGCTTCATTTCCCGAAAAGGAAATGAAGCTTTTTAAAATTAATATTAGTTTGTGAACATTTGTGTCCAGTAAATAGTGCTTCCTACTTGATATGCACCTACTCCGATTGTTCCGAAGGATTCATTAAGTATATTTGCTCTATGGCCGGATGAATTCATCCATCCGTTCATAACTGATGAAGGTGAAAGATATCCTTTGGCAATATTCTCTCCGGCTGTTCTATAGGTAATTCCAAATTGCTTCATCATGTCAAATGGACTACCGTAAGTAGGTGAAGTATGGCTGAAATAGTTATTCTCTGCCATGTCTTTTGATTTCATTCTAGCTACATCTGAAAGTTGACTGCTAGCCTTAAGTGGTCCTAATCCGGCTTTTTGTCTTTCAATATTTACTAGTCTAACTACTTCAGCTTCATCCTGAGATAATCCTGAGTAATCCTCTACTGGAGCAGGGGCTGGTGCCGGAGATGGAGTAGCAGGCTTTGTAGGCTCAAGTTGTGTATCAGGTGTAGTTGGTTGAGTTGGTACAACAGGCGTTGTAGGCTCAACTGGATTTGCTGACTTTACAGGTGTTACTACATTTGTCCTAGGGTTGTAACTGTATATTAAAGTATTCCACTGTTTGTTCTGATTGAACTCATAATTTCCTGGATTGTAAGTAACCCTATGTACCCTATAATATCCTTCGGCATAGCCAATAGTTGCACTACATAGCATTAAGGCTACTAGTAAGTAAGTGACAATTCTTTTCTTTAACATGATTCTCCTCCTTGTTTTTTCTTATTTATTTTGTAACTGATTTGTAACTTTTATAAGTATACCATTTGAAAGTTTCCATTTAAACCCTCAATAGTTGGACAAGTTACATATTATTGCCAATATATAAGTTGGAGGTTGTTGTTTAATGAAATTGAAATTCTGCTTTAATTAATCCGATAATTAAGGCATAAATAGGGTAATATTAATTAGTAGGGTAAGCCCTAAGATTGGAGGGAAAGTTTTGGAGAAGAGGTATATATTATCATTTGACCAGGGAACTACAAGCTCTAGAGCTATATTGTTCAACCATCTTGGAGAAATTGTAGGCGTTGCACAAAAGGAGTTCAATCAAATATATCCTAAGGCTAGTTGGGTAGAGCATGACCCTATGGAGATATGGGGTACTCAGTCAGGAGTAGCTAGAGAGGTAATTAAAAGAAATGGAATAGATCCCGAGGATATTGGAGCCATTGGTATTACTAATCAAAGGGAAACTACAGTTATTTGGAATAAAAACACAGGGAGACCAATATATAATGCTATAGTTTGGCAATGTAGGAGAACTTCTGATATATGTGATGAGTTAAAGTCCAGGGGATTGGAGGAATATATA
>CAZTEN010000178.1:0-4011 GCA_964612495.1 uncultured Tissierella sp.
GAGATACCCATTCGTCTGGTACTAATTCTAGAGTTAGAAGTCTTAATTTAAATGTTGCGGTCGACTTAAACTATATTAACACCTTTTTTATCCTTTGTCAACGACAATTTTTCATATTTTTTGACTTATTATAACATTTATTTTTCAATTTTATGTGTTTTCTAATTATATATTTGTTATAATTGTAACGAGACAAAAAATCGATTTTCTATAATGAGGTGAAAATGTCCCCCACTTATTAAACGATTTAAACGATTTAAACAATAAAATCGTTGCGGTAGTATGATGTAATTGCTTCCCATACTTAAACAGATGAATATATTAATAGCTTATGATGTTTAAGCAAAGAATACTAAGATGGAGGTTACTTATGGATTTTAGACAATTAGAAACCTTTGTAAATGTAGCAAAGTTAAAGAGTTTTTCAAAGGCTGCCGAAAAACTATACATAACACAACCAACAGTTACAAACCATATACAAAATCTTGAAAAGGAACTTGGAACCTTGCTTATAAATCGTATGGGCAAAAAAATAAGCCTAACTAAAGCTGGAACCCTTCTTTACAAGCATGCTTTAAACATTCTTAATTCCTTCGAAATGACTAAGTTTGAACTGGACATATTTAAGGGACAAATCCAGGGTCATCTAGATATTGCTTCTAGTTCTGTCCCTAGGAAACATCTTTTACCTAGGATCATGAGTTCATTTTTAAAGGAATATCCCGATGTTACTTTTACTGTGCTAGAACATGATTCAAGACAAGTTATAAATTCTATACTTGAAGGAGAATATGATTTTGGTATTGTAGGAGCTAATTTTGGCAACAACAATTTAGAATATTTAAAGATAATGAGCGATAGACTGGTACTTATAACCCCCAAAGATTTCAGAGATGACCTCAGTAACTTTGATACTATTAATATGGAAGACATATTAAAATGCAACTTTATTTTAAGAGAAGAAGGCTCTGGTACAAGAGAAGTATTGCAGAAATGGTTTAACGAAAGAAGTATAGATAATGAAGATATTAAAATCATAGCTTATATCGAGGATTCTGATTGTATTAAGGAATTAGTAACATTAGGGGCAGGCGTAAGTATAGTTTCAGAAAAAGTTATAAGCGATGATATTAAGCTTAATAAGGTTAAAGCCTTATATATTAATAATTTTAATATTGAAAGAGAATTCTATTTTGTTTTCCATAAAAATAGACAACTCCCTCCTTTAGGTGAGACATTTAAAGATTACGTTTTAGAAAATAGCAAACTTTACTAAGCATAAAAATATAGCCCTTATTAAAAGTAGGAGGCTATATTTTTTCTATATATCATGTGAAGTAATTGCTGTGCAATTACCTCTGATATTTAAATTACTTTACTATATTAGTATAAGCAAATAATGCTGCTTGAACCCTATCATTTACCTCAAGCTTCTTGAAAATCTGAGTAATATGATTTTTAACAGTTTTTTCACTTATAAATAGTTCTTCTCCAATCATCTTGTTATTCAGCCCTCTGGCTAAAAGAAGAAGTACTTCATATTCTCTTTTTGATAATATACTAATCTTTTGATAAGTAACAAGCTTTTCGCTATCCTTTGAATCCTTATGATTAAGTAGATTGGAAACCTTTAGGTCCAAGTAGCTACGTCCTTTATATACATCTATTATTGCCTTTATTAGGCTTGATGGCTCAGCACTCTTAGACAAATATCCTTTAGCTCCAAGTTTAGTAGCAGATATAATGCTTTCCTTATTTGGCTGTCCAGTTAATATAATGATCTTACTAGCTATGCCCATTTCTTTCATCTTTTTAAGTGCTTCGAGGCCATTTAAATCAGGCATATTAATATCCATTATAACAATATCAGGCTTAAGCAAATGGGTTTTTTTTATGGCTTCCATCCCTGTTCTAGCTTCATCTATTACCTTTAAGGATTTCTCCGATTCTATTATCAATTTTATACCAGTACGAACCAATAAATGATCATCAACTAATATAACTTTTATAACTTTTAAAGGCATTATCTCACCCCTATATAAGCCTTCCCTTAAAATTAACACCTTCATATTGGGACAAAGAACTTTTAGCTATGAAAGGCTAAAAGTTCCTTAGATTAATTTTTCATTTGTACTGCACTTTCTCTTATAATCAATTGTACAGGTAGTTTTATAGTTTGTTCATCAATTGATTCGCCTTTTAGTTCTTTTAATATCCTTCTAATAGCAACTGCACCTAAGTCATAATAAGGCTCTTTTATAGTAGTAAGTTTAGGTCTATAAATCGATGAAATGCCGATATCTCCATATCCTACAACAGATAATTCATCAGGAACTTTAATATTGTTATCATACAAGTAATTTATTAATCCTATGGCTAGTTCATCCTGACAACAATATATTGCTGTTATATTGTTATTCTTAATTGCATCTAGAATTTCACTTCCAGCATTATAGGCATCTTCTATTTTATAGCCGTTAACATTATAAATAATTGGCGTGAAACCTGCATTCTCCAAAGTTTCTTTATATCCCTTTACCTTATATTTTTCAATTGTTCTTTCAATATTATTACCATTGGATATATACAGTATATTATTATGTCCTAATTCCAGAAGATGGTTTACCATTATACTACTAGCTAGTTCATTGTCTAGAGTTACTGTAGGTGTCTGTAATATATCATAGAACCTATTTAGATATACGAATGGAATCTTATACTTATTTACACTCTCTGCAATCTTCTTTGTTTCAATTTCAGATACTATTATCATACCTTCAACTTGTTTTTGCATTAGTAGCTGCATGAATCTAAGTTCCGATTCCTCATTTCCATAACTTGAACATAACAAGATGTCGTATTTGTACATACGTCCAATCTCTTCAATACCTCTAACGATCTGTGCCACATATGAGTTTCCGATATCGTCTACTATTACGCCTATTAGGTTAGACTTTTTCGTAACCAAGCTCCTAGCAATTTCATTTGGTTTATACCCTAAATCTTCTATAGCCTTTAATACCCTTCGTCTTGCTTCTGGACTAACCGGCTTTGATTCATTTATTACTCTAGATACGGTTGAAATAGACACTTCAGCTAACTTCGCTACGTCTTTTATGGTTGCTGCCATGCAATCACTCCTCACTATATTATTCCTGCAAATATATTGGATAAAACATTGCAGAGATTTAGATATCTAGTTTCAAATTCTTTCTCTTTCATCTGTTATTGATTAATTGTATAATTTCCCTCTGGAGTTTTTATTAAATTTAAATTCCATTAGTACCTGCGGGGATAAATATTTTTAATCCCTTAGGAATTACTTGAAAATTAGCAGGAAGAGCTCCTCCATACTCTCCGTCAATATCAATTGATACCTTGCTTTCAGATTCTATAGATATAGACTTGGTTTTGAAATACATAACATTAGGATGATTTATATGGTCCCCAGTCAATACATTTAGAAATATATTGGCAAGGTCTGAAACTGCTGATTTTTTGATTATCACTACATCTAGTAACCCATCCATAATATCAGCCTCTGGTGCTAATTTTGTAAATCCACCTATAGATGAACTATTTGATACAAGAAATAGGAGAATCTCTTCTTCACTAGAGTACTCTTCACTATTTATTCTGACTTTGATTGGAGCCAGATTTTGCAAAGTAAGTTCTTTAATCCCTTCAAAATAATATGCCATTCTTCCTAGAAGCGCCTTCATCTCTGTGGATACTTGATAACCAACATTAGTAAGAAGTCCTCCAGCTGCCACATTTACAAAATAATTATCATTCACCTTTCCAATATCGACTTCTATTATATGCTCTTCTATAATCATGTCATAGAAGTAATTAACATTCTTTGGTATACTTAAATAATTAGCAAAATCATTAACCGTACCACTTGCCATAATAGCAAGTGGTAGTTTCTTATGGCTTAGCATAATACCTTTTACTACTTCATTAACCGTTCCATCTCCACCACAGACTATAATGAAATCAAAGTCATCA
>CAZTEN010000178.1:4021-4573 GCA_964612495.1 uncultured Tissierella sp.
CATGGCATCATATTTTTTTTTAGTAAAATATTTTCCTACTATGTATCCATTATCTAATAAAAGTTTACATAGCTGATCAATCTTTTTTTCCATTACCTGTCTACCTGATGATGGATTTATTATAAACTTGACTTTTTTCATATCATTACCTCTCAATTTAAAACTTTTAAATTCTATATATCTCTAGTATATCAGTATCTTACTAATAATCAATATTTTTTAAGTATCAGAGCAATTGTCTCATAACACTAGAAGATGGTACCTAGTTTAAATATCAGAGGTAATTGCAACGCAATTACTTCACTCCATTGCAACTAGGTGATCTTTATAATCTAAAAAGAACCCGTAACCCGGGTTCTTTTTAATAATTTTAGAGCTTCTTTATTGACTTCCTGATAAATTCAAATACCTGTTTAATTATTTCCAGATACTCATTAATATTCATAGCGTTAAACATAAATGCATCTGCAGTTTCATTTATGCTATCTGAAATGTGAAATACGGTATTTCCTACCTTATTTGTAGCATCATCTACTATAGTGATAATGCCAT
>CAZTEN010000179.1:0-1234 GCA_964612495.1 uncultured Tissierella sp.
TGAAACAATTGAGTTATCAGCTAGACTTGGAGTTGACTCAAGACATGCTGATCAACAAGTAAGAGGTGCTGTTGTACTACCTCACGGTACTGGAAAAACTAAGACAGTACTTGTTATCGCTAAAGGAGATAAGGTAACCGAAGCTCAAGAAGCAGGTGCAGATTTCGTTGGTGGCGATGAAATGGTAGCGAGAATTCAACAAGAAGGTTGGATGGATTTTGATGTTGTTGTTGCAACTCCAGACATGATGGGTGTTGTAGGTAGAATAGGTAGAATATTAGGACCTAAGGGCCTAATGCCAAACCCTAAATCTGGTACTGTAACATTTGACGTTGCTAATGCTATTAATGATATTAAAGCAGGTAAAGTTGAATATAGAGTAGATAAACAAAATATAGTTCACGTTCCTATAGGAAAGGCATCCTTTGGTGTAGAAAAATTACAAGAGAATTTTGATTCACTAGTTAGTGCCTTAATTAAGGCAAAGCCAGCTGCTGCAAAGGGTAAATATTTGAAATCTGTTGTTTTATCAAGTACTATGGGTCCTGGAATTAAAATAAATTCTGCAAAGTTAAGTGATTAGTTGACAAACTAGTAAATAATTGATATACTAACTAAGTTAAATAAATAGGTAACCGTAGACAGTAGGAACCATTGGTTTAAATACCCTACCGAGGTGAGAAACTAACTAATTTCGAAATTAGGGTCTCTACGTGTCTACGTCAGAGACCTTTATTATTTTTATGGTAGTGTTTATATCTGGGAGGTGAATTATTTGAAAGAAGAAACTCTTAAGGTAAAAGGTCAAAACGTTGAAGAGATTAAAGATAAGATATCAAAGGCGCAAACAATCGTTCTTGTTGACTATAGAGGCTTAGATGTAGCGGAACTTACTGAGTTAAGAAGCCAATATAGAAAAGCTGGTGTTGATTATAAGGTATATAAGAACACCATGATGAGAATTGCTTTCAAGGATCTAGGAATGGAAGAATTCAATGAATTCTTAAAGGGACCATCTGCTGTAGCTTTTGGTTACGAAGATCCGGTTGCAGCAGCTAAAATTACAGCTGAATTTGCAAAAACTCATGATAAGCTTGAGATTAAAGCTGGTATCGTAGATGGTAAGTTAATCGATGTTAAGGGAGTTAATGACCTAGCAGAATTACCACCAAGAGAAGTACTTATTGCTCAAGCATTAGGTGGCTTGAATGCTCCAATCCAAGGTTTTGCAAAT
>CAZTEN010000179.1:1244-4569 GCA_964612495.1 uncultured Tissierella sp.
CAAGGTACAATCAGAGGTCTTGCAGTAGTATTAAATGCAATAGCAGAGAAGAAGGCAGCTTAATTAAAGCGGCTTAGAAAATTAAGAAAATTTCGGAGGGATATTATAATGGCAAGTGAAAAAGTATTAAGTTTAATTGAAGAAGTAAAAAATCTTACTGTATTAGAATTATCTGATTTAGTAAAAGCATTAGAAGAAGAATTCGGAGTTAGTGCAGCAGCACCAGCAGCAGTTGCAGTAGCAGCAGGTCCAGCAGCAGCAGCACCAGCAGCGGAAGAAAAAACTGAATTTGATGTAGTATTAGCTTCAGCTGGTGCAGAAAAGATTAAGGTTATTAAAGTAGTAAGAGAATTAACTGGTTTAGGATTAAAGGAAGCTAAAGAATTAGTTGACGGAGCTCCAAAGACACTTAAAGAAGGTGCTTCAAAAGAAGAGGCTGATTCAATGAAAGCTAAATTAGAAGAAGTAGGCGCTTCAGTAGAAGTTAAGTAATTAAACTTAAATTAAAAACTCTCAAAAAAGACTCTCATAAAAGAGAGTCTTTTTTTCATTATCAAGAAAAAATATTGACAGGTTTGACTTGATATGATAGTATATTATATTGCATAATAATGAAAAAAATGCCTTATTGTATAAAGTAATCACAGTAAGGCAATATTATTAAATAATTGAAAAGAATTACCAAAAGCAATGCTTTTGGAATTTTAGTTTAATAAGGGGTGAATTTTTACATGGCACATCCTGTAACATTTGGCAAACGGGTTAGAATGAGTTATTCCCGTATTGATGAAGTACTTGAGCTACCTGATTTAATCGAGGTTCAAACCTCCTCCTATAATTGGTTTCTTAAGGAAGGGTTGAAGGAAGTCTTTGAGGATATAAGTCCTATACAAGACTATACTGGTAATCTAATATTAGAATTTGTTGATTACCATATTGGTGATCAGCTAAAATATGATGAGGATGAAGCAAGAGAAAGGGATGCAAACTACTCAGCACCATTAAAAGTTAAGGTAAGGCTTATTAATAAGGACACCGGTGAAGTAAAGGAACAGGAAGTCTTTATGGGTGATATGCCCTTAATGACAGAAAAGGGTACTTTTATTATTAACGGTGCAGAAAGAGTTGTAGTAAGCCAATTAGTCAGGTCCCCTGGAGTTTATTTTGGTGAAGAGATAGACAAGACAGGTAAGAGACTTTATTCATCTACTCTTATTCCCAACAGAGGAGCTTGGCTAGAATATGAATCAGACTCAAATGATGTTGTTTATGTTAGAATTGATAGAACCAGAAAAATACCAATAACTATGTTATTGAGAGCCTTGAAAATCGTATCAAATAGTGAAATTGTAGAACTTTTAGGTGAAACTGAACAATTGTTAAGAACCTTTGAGAAGGATAGTACTACTACTGAGGAAGAAGCGCTTATAGAGATTTATAAGAGACTTCGACCAGGTGAACCACCCACTGTAGATAGTGCTAGAACATTATTGAATAATTTGTTCTTCGATCCTAGGAGGTATGATTTAGCAAAGGTTGGTAGATACAAGTTCAACAAAAAATTAGCCCTTTATAATAGAATATTCGGTAAAAGAGCAGCAAATGATATAATAAATTCTGAAACTGGGGAGTTGTTTATTGCAAAGGGAGAAAAAATTTCTAGAGATAAAGCTATAGAAATTGAAGATAGCGGCATTAATTCAATAAACATTCTACTGGATGATGGTAGGGAAATAAGGGTGTTGGGAAACGGCTTTGTAAATAGCAAGTCAGTTGAATTGCCATTTTCATTAGGAGATTTAGGTTTTAAGGAAAAAATCTATTATCCTCTTTTGAAGGAATTAGTTGACACTTATGATGATGAAGAGGAATTAAAGAAAGCAATTATTGAAAGAGCTAAGGAGCTTTCGCCAAAGCATATAATAGTAGATGATATAATTGCTAGTATAAACTATGAGTTCAACCTATTTAATGGAATAGGTTTAACGGATGATATAGACCACTTAGGAAATAGACGTATAAGAAGTGTTGGAGAGCTTTTACAAAATCAATTTAGGATTGGTCTTTCAAGAATGGAAAGAGTTGTAAGAGAGAGAATGACTATTCAAGATATAGATGTAGCTACACCTCAAGCTCTTATAAATATAAGACCTGTAGTTGCATCCTTAAAGGAATTCTTTGGAAGCAGCCAGTTGTCTCAATTCATGGACCAGACTAATCCGCTAGCTGAACTTACACACAAGAGAAGAATGTCGGCATTGGGACCTGGTGGATTGAGTAGAGATAGAGCAGGTATGGAGGTAAGAGACGTACACAATTCCCATTATGGTAGAATGTGTCCTATAGAGACTCCAGAAGGACCAAATATAGGTCTTATAACATCCCTTACTACCTATGCAAGAATCAACGAATATGGATTCATTGAGGCCCCTTATAGAAAGGTTGACAAAAAGACAGGAAGAGTAACTGAACAAGTGGATTATTTAACCGCTGATATAGAATATGAGTTGATAATTGCTCAGTCCAATGAGCCACTTGATGAAAACAATTACTTCATCAATCAAAGACTTATAGCAAGAGGTAAAGCAGGAATTATAGATATATTCCCTATTTCAGAAATAGATTATATGGATGTTTCTCCAAAACAATTGGTTTCTGTAGGTACAGCTATGATTCCATTCCTTGAAAATGATGACGCCAATAGAGCCCTAATGGGTGCCAACATGCAGCGTCAGGCAGTACCTTTATTAAAGACGGAAGCTCCAATAATTGGAACTGGTATAGAATATAGAGCTGCTAAGGACTCTGGAATTGTTGTAGTTTCAAAGAATTCCGGTATAGTTGAAAAGGTTAGTTCAAATGAAATCCTTGTTAGAAGAGATAGAGATAATCAAGTTGATAAATATAGGTTGTTAAAATTCAAGAGAACAAATGCTGGGACTACTATGAACCAACGACCTATAGTAAAATATGGTGAAAAGGTTGAAGCGGGTCAGATTATAGCTGATGGACCAAGTACTGAAATGGGTGAAATAGCCCTTGGTAAGAACATTCTTATTGCATTCATGACTTGGGAAGGATATAACTACGAGGATGCTATGCTTGTAAATGAGAAATTGGTCATGGAGGATGTATTGACCTCTGTTCATATTGAAGAGTATGAGTCAGAGGCTAGGGATACTAAATTAGGACCAGAGGAGATTACAAGGGACATTCCTAACGTAGGAGAGGAAATGCTTAAGGATCTAGATGAAAGAGGTATTATTCGCATAGGTGCTGAGGTTAAATCCGGGGACATCCTTGTTGGTAAGGTAACTCCAAAGGG
>CAZTEN010000180.1:0-4286 GCA_964612495.1 uncultured Tissierella sp.
TCGTTGCAATGGTGTGAAGTAATTGCTACGCAATTACCTCTGATATTTAAATAAAAATAGAAGGGAGGGAAATATATGGGGAAAATCAGAATAGTTCACTATATAAATCAATTCTTTGCAGGAATTGGTGGTGAAGAAATGGCTCATATTAAGCCTGAAGTAAGAGAAGAAAAAATAGGACCAGGTTTAGCTCTTGAAGCAGGATTCAAAGGTGAAGCCGAAATAGTTGCTACAGTCATCTGTGGAGACAGTTATTTCGGTGAAAACATGGAAAAAGCTAAAGTAGAAGTCCTTGATTTGATTAAGAAATACAATCCTGATTTAGTAATAGCAGGACCGGCTTTTAATGCAGGTAGATACGGTGTAGCAGCTGGCGGCGTTGCTGAAGCTGTTCAACAAGAACTTGACATTCCGGCAATTACTGGTATGTATATTGAAAACCCAGGTGCTGACATGTATAAGAAGAGCGTATATATCGTTGAAACAAAGAATAGTGCTGCAGGTATGAAGGATGCAGTTGATAAAATTGTTCCACTAGCTCTTAAATTAGTTAAGGGTGAAGAAATTGGTTCTCCGGCAGAAGAACATTATCATGCAAGAGGAATCAGAAAGAACTACTTTACTGATAAGAGGGGTTCAGCTAGAGCAGTTGATATGTTGATTAAGAAACTAAACAATGAACCATTTGAAACTGAGTTCCCAATGCCTGACTTCGACAAAGTAGACCCTAATCCAGCAGTTAAGGATATAACTAAGGCTAAAATTGCTATAGTTACATCCGGTGGTATAGTACCGCACGGAAATCCAGACCATATTGAATCATCATCTGCACAAAAATATGGTAAATATGATATAGAAGGTGTTTCTAATCTTCTAGAGGGTGAGTGGGAAACTGCTCACGGTGGTCATGACCCTGTTTATGCTAACCAAGATGCAGATAGAGTTATTCCTCTTGACGTATTAAGAGATTTGGAGAAGGAAGGAAAGATTGGTTCCCTTCACAGATATTTTTATTCAACAGTAGGTAATGGTACTGCAGTATCAAGTTCAAAGAAATTTGCTGAAGAATTCAGCAAGGAATTAAAAGCTGATGGAGTAGATGCAGTTATTCTAACTTCCACCTGAGGCACTTGTACACGTTGCGGTGCAACAATGGTTAAGGAAGTAGAAAGAGCTGGTATTCCGGTAGTTCACATGTGTACAGTGGTTCCGATATCATTAACAGTTGGTGCTAACAGAATAGTTCCTACTATAGCTATTCCTCACCCACTTGGGAATCCTGCACTAGATTCTAAGGAAGAAAAAGCTTTAAGAAGAAAGCTTGTTGAAAGAGCTCTTGAAGCTTTAGTAACTGAGGTAAGTGAACAAACAGTATTTGACGTAAAGAAATAATTAGTATACAATAAAAGGGTGATTATCTTATCACCCTTTTATTTCAAATTAAGTGTAGTTTTTAAATTTTGTGGAGGTGGGCAAATGAGTTATTCAGTAATCAAGGGTGCAAGTTATGTTTTGGTACATGCTCCTGATATGGTGCTTCATAATGGTACAACACAAACAACAGAAATGATAGTAAATCCGGAATCAGAGTATCTTAAGGTTTTACCAAATTCCCTAAGAACATTCGAACAAGCAGTAGATTATATGCCAAACCAAGTATATATCGGAAATAATAAGCCTGCGGCATTAAAAACATTAGCGCAGCCTTGGTTTGAGCAAAGTGTAGAAGGAGCTAGCAGAGAAGGTAAGTTTGGAGAAATAATGCCTCAAGACGAATTCATAGGTCTTCTTAAAATCTCTGACGTATTTGATTTAGTTAAACTTGAAAAAGAATTTACAGCATCAGTAAAAGAGAAATTAACTGCACATCCATTAATTAAAGATGAATTAGTAGCAAAACTTAAGGATGGCGATGACATAGCAGATATTGAACATGCAATTAAAGATCAACACGCAGAAGCATTAATGCATGACGGCAAATTAGTAGGTTGCGTTAAGAGAGCACATGATGTAGACGTTAACTTAAATGCACATGTTATGTTTGAAAATCTTGTAACAAAAGCTTCAGGAGTATTAGCTGCTCTTCACCTATGTGCTAAGAACAATATTAACCCTGAAGATGTAGATTATGTATTAGAATGCTCAGAAGAAGCATGTGGAGATATGAACCAAAGAGGTGGCGGTAACTTTGCTAAGGCAGTTGCTGAATTAGCAGGCTTTGTAAACGCTTCAGGCTCAGACGTAAGAGGATTCTGTGCAGCTCCTGCTCATACTCTAATTTCAGCTTCTTCATTAGTATCAGCAGGTACATTTAAGAATGTTGTTGTTGTATCAGGTGGATGTACAGCTAAGCTTGGTATGAATGGTAAAGACCACGTTAAGAAAGGTGTTCCAATATTAGAAGATGTTATTGGAGGATTTGCTGTATTAATATCTGAAAACGATGGAGTTAACCCTATATTAAGAAATGACCTTGTAGGTAAGCATAATGTAGGTACAGGTTCTTCGCCACAGGCTGTAATACAAGCACTTGTTACTGAACCACTTGACAGAGGAAACTTAAAGATTACTGATATCGACAAATATTCAGTAGAAATGCAAAACCCAGATATTACTAAACCAGCTGGAGCAGGTAACGTTCCAGAGGCTAACTACAAGATGATCGCTGCTATCGGAGTTAAGAGAGGCGAGCTTGATAAGGCTGCCATGAATAACTTTATAGAAGAACATGGTATGGAAGGTTGGGCTCCAACTCAAGGACATATACCATCAGGTGTTCCATATGTAGGGTTTGCAAGAGAAGAAATGCTAGCAGGTAACATCAATAGAGCCATGGTAGTAGGAAAGGGAAGCTTGTTCCTAGGTAGAATGACTAACTTATTCGATGGTGCTTCAATTATGATTGAAAAGAACCCTGGAAAAGTTGAAGAAAGTAAAGGTGTTTCTGAAGAAGAAGTTAGAAACTTAGTAGCTGAGACTATGAGAGATTTTGCTTCTCATCTATTGAAAGATTAGAGGTGATATGATGGCAGCTAATGATATTAAATCAATTATAGGTAAGGTGTTTAACGATATTGCTGATGCAATGGAAACAGGACAGTTTGGTCAAAGAGTAAGAGTGGGTGTAACTACTCTTGGTAGCGAACTTGGTCTTGAAAATGTAGTGAAAGGTGCTGAAATGGCACAATTTAGAGATAGCTCCATTGAAGTAGTATTGATTGGACCAAAAGTTGATTCAACATTAACTCAAGTAGTTGTAGAAAGCGAAGATGAAGGCTACAAGAAGATGGAAGAAATGCTTGATAGCGGAGAAATCGGAGCTTGTGTTACTTTACACTACCCTTTCCCTATTGGAGTATCAACAGTAGGTAGAGTAATTACTCCTGCTACAGGTAAGGAAATGTTTATAGCAACTACTACAGGAACTTCATCACCTCATAGAGTTGAAGCAATGGTTAAGAACGGTTTATACGGTATAATCTCTGCAAAAGCTATGGGCATTGAAAACCCAACAGTAGGTATATTAAACGTTGACGGAGCACGTCAGGTTGAAAAAGCTCTTAAGGAGCTATCAGCTAAGGGATATAACATCAACTTTACAGAATCAGCAAGAGCTGATGGCGGTGCTGTAATGAGAGGAAATGACCTTCTAATGGGTACTCCTGATGTAATGATAACTGATACACTTACAGGAAATGTTTTGATGAAGATGTTCTCCTCATTTACAACTGGTGGAAGCTTTGAAGCACAAGGTTATGGTTATGGACCTGGAATAGGCGAAGGATTTGACAGAACTGTATTAATCATATCAAGAGCTTCAGGAAGCCCTGTAATTGCTAATGCACTAGCTTATGGTGCAAGCCTTGTTAAAGGTAATATTAACTCAGTAGCTAAGGCTGAATTTGATAGCGCAAACAAAGCTGGCTTCAATGATATCCTTAAGGGATTAACTAAGGAAGTTAAAAAGGAAGTATCTACTGAAGAAGTAAAGGCTCCGGAAAAAGAAGTAGTAACCGGAACTATTGACGGAATAGATATTATGGAATTAGAAGATGCAGTTCAAGCTCTATGGAAACAAGGAATATATGCTGAATCTGGTATGGGTTGTACAGGTCCTATAGTAATGGTAAATGAAGCTAAGCTTAGCCAAGCTGTAAAGGCTCTTGCTAATGCTGGTTTCGATGTAGGCAAGCACGAAGGCTGCTAATCTTATTAATATACGAGGCTTAGATTTTCTAGGCCTCGTTTTAATAAGAGTTGAAGAAAACGATTGCATCGTAGAATAA
>CAZTEN010000180.1:4296-4549 GCA_964612495.1 uncultured Tissierella sp.
TTTAAGTCTAATCAATTAAATAGGGGGTCATAAAATGAAAAAAACACTTGCATTGGCTCTGGCATTTGTGTTAGTAGCCTTAAGTGTGGCAGGATGTAGTAAACCAGCCACAGACAATGGAACTACACCTGAACCTAGTAATGGTGGGAAAAGTCCTACAGGTTCATAAACAATTAGTTGAAAGACGTGATGCCGGAAAGGCAGTATTTCTTGTATCTCTTGAATTAGATGAGGTTATGAATGTCAGCGACAG
>CAZTEN010000181.1:0-629 GCA_964612495.1 uncultured Tissierella sp.
ACTTCTTCAGGAGTCTTGATATTCCAATATGGTTCTCCTTCGATGCTTGATATATCTACATGGACAGCACCAGGAATATGGCCTGTGTTGTAATCAGGGCTATCACTAGCAGGGCCCCATGAAGCTTCAAGGATTACATAGTTTTCTGACTCCGGCTGTTTCCCATCTATTACGCTCTTTACCCATTCCGGACTAACGAATACCTTCTTTACATCTACAGCTTCAACCTTGTCAGCCGGTTCTTCAGCAGGTGTTTCTGCTGGTGGAGTCTCTTCAACCACATCTTGTTTCGGAGCACATCCTGCAAGTACAGTTGTAACCATTACAAATACAAGGATTAATGCTAAAAATCTTTTGTTCATTCTTTACCTCCCTATTTTGTTAATATTATAATAAAAACGACACATTAAAAGTCTAGCATTAATACAAATAAAATTCCAATTAATGAATTTTATATAAACTATATAGTTATATATATTCCTAATATCAACAACAACCAGGCTTTCCATCATCCTTCTTATTGAGTTTATTAAACAGTGAAAAGAAAGGTAAATCTTTCTTATCCGGCAACCAGTCTTTAATCAGGGGATTGGCACAGCCCACGCCTGCTTCTACTTCAATATACCATA
>CAZTEN010000181.1:639-4466 GCA_964612495.1 uncultured Tissierella sp.
CATAAAAGGATTTGTACTATAAAGCCGCTTAACAAATTTGTTAAGCGGCTATTATTGTTTTTATTTATTTTCTAATAGATAATTAGTAATTTTATATTGTTCTAACATTTCTGTATACCATGTATTATAAGCATCGCCCATCTTATCTTGTAAGATAGTTTTTCTTATATCATCCTTAGCTTCCTCTAACGTAGCTTCCTTAGCTTCTTTGTGGTCTTCAACCTTTATTATATGGTATCCATATTCCGTTTGAACAGGTTCACTTATCTCATCAACCTTTAATGCAAAGGCAGTATTCTCAAACTCCGGCACCATTTCACCTTTACCGAAGAAACCAAGGGAGCCACCATTTTCACTGTTACTTGTATCGGTAGAATACTCTTTAGCTAACTCAGCAAAATCAGCTCCTCCATTAAGTTTTTCCTTAACTTCATCTGCAGTTTCCTTAGTTTCAACTAAGATATGGCTTGCATTCACTTCTTCAGCTTGATCTAAGTAAGCTTTGTTCGTAGTAAAGTATTCCTGAATTTCCTCATCTGTAATTGTAATATATGGCTCAAGAACCTTTTGAAGTTGTAAATTGTTTACAATATTTTCCTTCATATCATCCATAGTAAGATTATATTGAGTAAGAGCCTTATTCATTTCCTCTTCTCCACCATAATACTCCGTCATCTCATCGATATTCTCTTGAATCTCTTCATCTGAAACAGTAATGCCCTTAGCCTTTACTTCAGCTTCCATTATCTTTTCAGAAATCAATGAGTTTAAAGCAGCATCCCCATTTTGAGCAACTAATTGGTCATATAGTTCCTCTTTAGTAATCTCTACATCATTTACTTTAGCTACTACCTCTTTCTGTGTGCAACCTGTAAAGCCTATTGCAGACACAGCTAATAAACCTATTAATAATCCCTTTGAAACTTTTAAATTCACTATTCTAGTCTCCTCTCTAAATTTTGCTCTAACAACCTCATTATTATACTATATTATGAACCAAATATGAAAGAAAAATGAAAATTATGTGAAATCCACCTAACATAAAAGAGCTATCAGATAGCTCTTTTATGTTTCTTGTTATTTTACTATTAAAACTGAGTTGGTAACATTGTTTAGAACCTTGTTGGAGATACTACCAAGAAATGCTCTAGATAATGTTCCAAGTCCCCTTCTTCCCATAACTATAAGGTCAATTTCCTTTTCCTCTACAATTTCTATTATCTTATCGGCTACATCCCCTACTCTATAATCAGCTTCAACCTTTCCGGGATAATCCTTAAAGATTCCCTTAGCCTCTTCTAAGATTTCCTCTCCACGCTGAATGTTAGTTTTAGTAGTTTCATTCTGGTAGTCCTGACTTACAGTATATGGATTTCCCTTTAGATTTTCAACTACAGTTAAAATATACACATCGCTTAGCTTTAATAATGCAATCTCCTTGGCCTTTATTAAAGCCTTCTTTGAATTTTCTGAACCGTCTACAGCTATCAAAATCTTTTTCATGAAATCCCCCCTAATGAAATTAGTCTTCTTCTAAGAACATCTTTACAGCATTATATACCTTCTCTTCTCCTATTACTAAAAGAACATCCCCAAGTTCAAATGTTGCATATGGTCCCGGAGAAAGTATAGTTTCATTATCTCGCTTTATACCTATTATGGTTCCACCGGTATGTTGCCAGAAGCTAACGCCACCAATGGATTTCCCAATAAAAGAACACTTATCGGTTATTTCAATTTCCAATGGAGTAATTGAGGTTGTATTACTAAAGCGGCTTGTATAATCAATAATCTTATCAATAGTTGCAATAATGTTATTTTCGAGATCCGTCTTCTGTTGTATTTGATTTGCTAGAGTTACCTTGTAGGAAGCAACGCTTTCAATATTCTTAAACCTATTAATATATTTAAAAGCCTTATCCTTTGAAAGGATAGTAATCCCACTTCCCTTATGAGACTTTACTACATCTACATCTTCAAGAAGTTTAATCGCCCTTCTGATAGTTTCCGGAGAAACGTTATATTTCCCGGCTAGAGTAGAACGTCCATGGAGCTTATCCCCTTCCTTAAAGTCCTCCTTATATATTGCATTTGCAATATCCAATGCTATTTCTTGATATTTTGATGTCACGCTATTTTCAAACATTATTAGTCTCCTATCAATTGATCATTTGCTTTTACGCTTGGAAAACACAGACTACTTCTTAATAATATATTAACATTAATTATGAAAAATGACAATTGAGCTTTCGATGATTTCATTTTATCTATTGGCTTTTACATCTATTACTATACTCTATTAATTGCAAATGAAGCAAATTCCATACTTATAGGTATATAAATCCTATTTATTAAGGATAGTCTTAATAGCATATTCTATCTCTTGATAGCTAGTACACCTACAGATATTAGACTGCATCCATTCCTCGATTAAGAGGTCGTCAGCATCTGGGTGATTTAATGGGGATCTTATTTACAAGAACCGTACAGGCACAAAAATCACCATTCTCACAGCCCGGCTTAGCACCTGTAAGCCCCAACTCATTTCTTAAGCTATAGAGAAGAATATCCGTTGGCTTGGCTACAACCCTTTTATCCTCACCATTAATATTTAAAGATAGGATAGTAATATCCTTTATCTCAATCATTATTTACCCCCTAAGCTCTTTAATTGCATCTTTAGCCATTTCCTTGAGCATAAAGCCTCTAAATTCCTTAGAGCCACTTATATCTATAATAATCTTATTTTCAATATAGTCCAAAATCTTATCAAGCCTATTATCCATAGATATGGTATTATTATTGATTATTTTCTCTAAGGTTAAAGATCTAAAGGGATAGTCACAAAGACCACTAAAAGCAAATCTTAACTTCCCATTACTTTCAACTACTACCATAGATATAAGGGGATAATCTATCTTCTCATTTTTAGTTCTCTTTACATGAACTGATGGAAGTTTTAGATACCTTTCATCTATATGGAATTTTACTATTAATTCACCCTCCTTGAGCTTTATTCTTTCTTTAAAAACATCTATTATATTTACTCTTCTCACACCTTCTATATTAGCTAGCTCAATTTCACAATTGGAAACTAAGAGAGGTAGAACTGATTCCCTATATATAATGGTTCCGGCTATATTTCCACCAAGGGTAATCTTATTTTGGATGGTATGGTCAGCTATTCTTGCTACTGTAAGTCCCAAAAGTGGATATAACCGGCTTTAATTTATTTTTGTAAGGGTTGTTGCTGAACCTATTTTCAATAGATTATCTTCAATTTTCAATTCATTACACTGAGGTATATCCTTATAATCTATAACAGCGTCAACATGTACATTGTTGACCCTTGCCATACTAATGATTTCGGTACCACCACCATAATACTTTACCTTTTTACCCTCTGAGGAAAGTCTATGGTATAGTTTTAAAGCATCATCTAAATTATCAGGTCTATAATATTCAAAATTAAAGGGTATCATTCTTTCCCTCCTTAGTCTTCCAAATCAATTCAGGTGTAATAGGTATTTTATTGAAATCTTTACCTACTGCAATGGACATTGCATTGGCAAATGCTGATGGAATTCCAAGGATACCATGTTCCCCGATACCTCTTGCTCCAAAGGGAGCCCCAATTTGAGGGGTTTCAGCAAAATCTACTATATACTCAGGGTTTTCACCGTATCTCATAACCTTATAAGTTCTAAGAGATGTGTTTTCCAATATACCGTCCTTATCATATATAAAATCCTCCCTTGTTGCTAATCCAAATCCCATGGCGATTCCACCCATAATTATACCTTTGGCCATCTTTAGATGTACTACTT
>CAZTEN010000182.1:0-4408 GCA_964612495.1 uncultured Tissierella sp.
TTAGGAGTGATTTAATGAAAACCGTAGCATTTCATACTTTAGGATGTAAGGTCAATCAATATGAAACAGAGGCTATGGAAGAGCTGTTTGAAAAAAAAGGATATACTATAGTAGATAATGAAGGGATATCGGATATATATGTAATCAATACATGTACCGTAACGAATTTATCCGATAGAAAGTCTAGGCAGTTTATAAGAAAGTCTAAGAAGATTAATGAGGATTCCATCATAGCTGTTGTTGGTTGTTATTCTCAAGTTTCTCCGGATGAGGTTTCAGGTATTGAGGGTGTAGATGTAATAATCGGAACCTCAGAGAGAAACCGAATTGTAGAGCTTTGTGAAAGAGCAAGAGCTTCTAATGAAAAGATTAATATCGTAAAAGACATAAAGACAAATAAGGAATTTGAGAAGATTAGAATAGATGAAATAAAATCCAAGACTAGGGCTAATATAAAAATTCAAGATGGGTGTAACCAATTCTGCTCCTACTGTATTATACCTTATGCTAGGGGGCCTATTAGAAGTAGGGATTATGACGAAATAGTAGATGAAGTAGTAAAAATATCTAATTCAGGTTATAAAGAGGTAGTACTAACGGGTATCCATATAGCCTCCTATGGTAAAGATAATAAGATGCCTCTCATAGACTTACTTAAAGGAATTGGTCAGGTTGACGGAATCAAGCGGATAAGACTTGGTTCTCTTGAACCTACTTTAATCGATGAAGATTTTATGATAGGTCTTAAAAAAATTGAAAAGGTATGTGACCATTTTCACCTATCACTACAGAGTGGGAGCGATACTGTCCTAAAGAGGATGAACAGAAAGTACACAACTTGTATATATAAGGAGAAGGTGGACTTAATCCGAAAGTACATGCCTGATGCAGGTATAACTACAGATATTATAGTAGGATTTCCGGGGGAAAGTGATGAGGAGTTTAAAGAAACGTGCGATTTTGTTAAGGATATAGGATTTTCAAGGATTCACGTCTTTAAATATTCACCTAGGAAGGGTACTCCGGCAGCAAGTATGGGCAATCAAATAGATGGAAATATAAAGAATACTCGAAGTGAAAAGCTTATTGATTTAGGGGAGATAGTGGCGGAGAATTTTAGAAATAAATTTATAAACAAGAATTTAGTAGTCCTTTTTGAAGAAGAAAACAAGAAAATTTCAAATGCTTTTGAAGGCTATACCACCAATTATCTAAGGGTAAGAATATTAGGGGAAAAATGTTCTATAGGAGAAATAAAAAACATTGGTATTAATGGTGTAAGTGGTGATATACTTATAGGTAAGATTTGGAATAAGGAGGTGTAGGATTTGGATTGTCTATTTTGTAAGATTATAAATAAGGAAATTCCAACAGACTTCATATATGAAGATGAGAAGCTTGTAGCATTCAAGGATATTAGTCCTCAAGCCCCTGTTCATATTTTAATCATACCAAAAGACCATATACCGTCTAATAATGATATTACTAATGAGAATTCAGCTATAGTAGGACATGTATTTGTATTAGCTAAGAAGCTTGCTAAAGAATATGGTTTAGAAGAAGGATATAGAATTGTAAACAACTGTAAAGAACATGGTGGTCAGTCAGTTAATCACATTCATTTTCATGTCCTAGGCGGAAGACAAATGTTGTGGCCTCCGGGTTAAAAAGCTATTGAAATAATTATATAATTACTGTATAATTATATGGTATGCATACCTTAACCATAGAAGTATTGAGGTACTCTTGTAGTTAAGAGGGGAGGGGAAGAACGATGTCAGAAATCAAGGTAGGAGATAATGAATCTCTTGATAATGCACTGAAAAGATTTAAAAGACAATGTGCACGTGCGGGTGTTATGGGTGAAGTTAGAAAAAGAGAACACTATGAAAAGCCAAGTGTAAAACGTAAGAAAAAATCTGAAGAGGCAAGAAGAAAGAAGCATTCAAAGTTCTAAGTTTAATGAGAAGGTGAATTAATGTCACTTAAAGAAAAACTTATGGAAGACCTTAAGTATTCCATGAAAAATAAAGATACTATCAGAAAAAATACAGTAACTATGGTAAGAGCTGCTATAAAGCAAGTTGAGGTTGATCAGAGAAGAGATGTACCAGATGAAGAAATCCTCGAAATTATCTCTAAACAGGTTAAGGAAAAGAGATTTGCTATAGAAGAATTTAAAAAAGGTTCAAGGCAGGATTTAGTCGATCTAACCGAGAAGGAGATTGAAATTCTTTTAGAATACTTACCAAAACAACTTTCTGAAGAGGAAGTTGAAGCAATAGTTATTGAAATAATAAAAGAAATAAATGCTACCTCTATGAAGGATATAGGTTTAATAATGAAAGCTGTTATGCCAAAGGTTAAAGGTAAAACAGATGGAAATATAGTCAACAAGGTAGTGAAAAAGGTATTTAGTTAAAAATGAAGCCTGAGCTGTGAAGCTCAGGTTTTTTTATGACCTACCATCAATTTAGGTGATTTGCTCTAAATTGACGGTAGGTCATATGCAGGCTAACCAAATCTGTGCGAGTGGAATGAGTAAACAGATTTGTGCTAAATACTGTTTTTTTCTTTATTTATCAAATGTTTCACAAATTATTGGGTATAAGTAGTTAGAAGTGTTAAAACGAGGCAAATATGCATATACTATATCCACCTATTTGCAGTGGTGTGAGACAGTTGCTTCTGATGCTTAACTAATATACAAGGGGGTGATTCTTTGAAAAATAGAGTATTTATATTGGTTTTACTTCTATTATTTATTTCATTAGGGGTATTTGCAACAAATCCTTCAGAGGCTGGTAAAGTATATGTTATCCCCATAAAGGGAGAGATTAACAGGGCTACACATAATTATGTGAGGGATATATTAGAGGATTTAGGAGATGAAGATGTTGAAGCTATTATTTTTGAAATCGATACCTATGGTGGTTTGCTTGAAGAAGCACAAAAGATTAAAGATTTGATTATTTCAACAAATATACCTACTATATCCTTTGTAAATAATAAAGCTATTTCTGCAGGAGTTTTGATTACGATTGCAAGCGAAAAGGTAGTTATGGCACCTAGGTCAACTATAGGCTCTGCTGAAACCATACCTAATACTGAGAAGGTATTGAGCTTTTGGAGGTCAACCTTAAGGGATACTGCACAATTACGAGGCAGGAATTATAAGATAATAGAGGGTATGGCGGATAGGGATGTATTTGTAGAAGGTATTAGCACAAAAGGTAAGCTTATAAATCTAACGGGGGATGAAGCTTTGAAATATGGAATAGCAGATTTTATAGCTAGTGATGTATCTGAAATATTGGTATATTTCAATATTTCAGCGTCCACGGTAGAAGTACTAGATGAGGGCTTAGGAATTAAGTTGGCAAAATTCATTTCTAGTCCTTATATCAGCACTATGCTTCTTATATTTGGTTTTATAGGTTTAGTATTGGAGATTATGACTCCGGGTTTTGGAATTGGTGGTACCATAAGCTTATTAGGATTTGGTTTATTCTTCGGCGGAAATATCCTAGCTGGAAATTCCAATTGGCTGTCTCTGCTCTTATTTGTATTAGGGCTGGTATTATTGACAATTGAAGTCATGATTCCAGGCTTTGGACTTCCGGGAATTTCTGGAATAATTCTGGTTGTAGTTGGTACAGTCTTAGCCATGAATGATATTAAAACAGCTTTAATGTCCTTAAGTATAGCTATTATTATTTCAGCCTTGGTGTCCTTCTACCTTGTAAGGATGGGCTATAGGAGTAAGTTATTTAATAGTATTATTCTATCAAATAAGCTAGAGAGAAAAAAAGGCTATTCTAGTGGTCAAAACTTTAATCATCTTATGGATTTTGAAGCTTTAACATTATCTGAACTTCGACCTGCGGGTTTTATAGATATTAATGGAGAAAAGTTTGATGCCCTTTCAGAGGGTGAATTTATTCAAAAAAACTCTAAAGTAAGAGTTGTAAGGGTGGAAGGTTCAAAAATTTATGTAAGGAGGATTTAGTATGGATCTTATTATTACATTGGGATTTGCTCTTATAGTAATTATCCTAATTATGTTATTTTTTACATTTGTACCGGTTGGGCTTTGGATTACAGCCTTCTTCTCAGGAGTAAGGGTAAAAATATCAACCCTTATTGGAATGAGACTTAGAAGAGTTGTACCAAGTAGAATAGTTAACCCAATGATTAAAGCTACAAAGGCTGGCTTGGATATTAATATCGATGAGCTGGAAGCTCACTACCTTGCAGGTGGTAATGTAAATACCTTAGTAGATGCACTTATAGCAGCCCAGAGAGCTGAAATTCCTCTGATTTTTGAAAGGGCGGCTGCTATTGACCTTGCAGGAAGAAATGTACTTGAGGCTGTTCAAGTCAGCGTAAATCCTAAGGTAATTGAAAC
>CAZTEN010000183.1:0-369 GCA_964612495.1 uncultured Tissierella sp.
TTTGCGTTTTTAAAAACATTATTTTTACAAATTAATTTGAAGAATCCAAATTTCGTTTTTTTAATGGATATGACAAGGGCTTACTTAGAAGGGAAAATCGATTCTATAGGATATTGGCTAGATTTTCCATATGAGGTGGAATCTAGATATAATAAACTTCTAAAAGAAGATAGGGAACTGGCAGAACTTATCTATGATTGCTTGATTGAAGATGGTACTAATTTATATAATAATCTATCAAATGAGGAATTTAGAGAAAGAATAATGGAAGAGTATGAGTATATAATTGGTATTTATCAGGGGGGATAGTGACATGCTCCCACCACTTATAGAAGTGGGAGAATTCTTGTCTAAGAATAGTTAAAGGTT
>CAZTEN010000183.1:379-4378 GCA_964612495.1 uncultured Tissierella sp.
TTATCTATTGTAATTCCTTCCTTCAAGATTAATGCTGTCTCTTGAATTGTAAGAGTATTTCCCTCTATGGAATTAGAATTATAAGTAAAGTCTATTAAGAATTCTTCCCTTAATCTCTTTATTTCTCCACTAGTCAGTGGCCTATAAGAATCTAGTTTTAATTTTAATTCATTAATTTTTCTAAACATATGATATCTCCCTTTGTTAAATCCATAGATTACTCCTATTATATGGCATAATTTAATAGGAATACAATATATATATTTCATTAATGTTAATATTGCTGCTTTTGGTTCTAGCTTGAAGGATAGTTTTCTAAGTGATACAATAACCTTAAATAATTACGGCTATGGTGAAAAATATGGAACTAAAAAAGCAATTAGAAGATAGAATTATAGAGATGGAGCAAGTGTCAAAAGCATTTAATATAGAGCCTTTTGACATTTATTTTCTAGGGGGTTCTGCATGTATATTAGGTGGATATACTGATAGAGCAACAAGGGATTTTGATTTTGTAGATCTGGATTATCCTTCAAAATTAGGGATGGTATTTGTGCATCTTAGGGATTTTGATATGCTAGAATATAACAGCACTATATTATCACCATATTATAAGGATAGGGCTAAGAAATTAGAAAAGTTTACCTACCTTAATGTATATATACTTTCTGCAGAAGATATAATTATCAGTAAAATAATAAGGCTTGAAGATAAGGATTTTGAGGATATTGATGAGCTGATTAGAATTGCTGATAAGAACAAATTAAGAGTCATAATAGATGAAGTTTTAAACAGAGATGATTTGTATGATAGTAAGAAAGCTGAGTTTATCAAAAAGTTAAAGTTATTTAAGGAGAGATACAATGTATAGAATTGTATGTGAAAGCTATGAAAACTTCACTAAAGATTTTTTCCCTAATAATACTGACAACTATCGCTATAAGATTATGGAGCCATTTAAATTGATTACTAATCTTAATCTATACCAGAGAGAATCTAAGAAGGAAAGTTTAGACTATAAGAAAATTGAGGATTTTATTTTTCTTGCAAAGCAGGATATAGATAAATATCCCAATATTAAGTCCTTCCTTTGGAGCCTTGAATCCAGAGGGATAATGGGCGTCAACTATGGAGTATTGGAAAACATAGAATATCAAGAAATGATGAAGGTTCTTAATATGTTCTTAAAATTAAGCTATTGGAACTAGGTAAAATTAAAATCGAATTCTGAACCAATTTATTGTCCTTCTTCCTATGTTTGCTTACCAGCCACCAGGGTATTAGTAAAATGTAACGAGGTCAGATGTCTCCTACCTCGTTGCAATGGTGTGAAGTAATTGCTATGCAATTACCTCTGATATTTAAAAAATCGCACACTTAAATTAAATGGAAAGAAGGTATATTATGGAAGGTAAGGTTGAAGTTGTAGAAACTAATGAGCAGCCTGTACTTAGCATAAAGAGCATAACTTCTGTAGACAAGCTTCCTACGATAATAGGGGAGGCTTATGAAAAGATTTTCACCTATTTAGGAGAGCTTGGTCAAAGTCCTGCTGATATGCCATTTGTTGCCTATTTCAATATGGACATGGAAAACCTAAGTGTTGAGATAGGTGTGCCTGTAGCCGATAGACTTCCATCAAAGGATAATATCCAAGCATCAACTATTCCTGGTGGGAAAAAGGCTATCTGCATGCACAAGGGCCCATATTCGGAAATGAATAAGACCTATGATGAAATGTCTAAATGGTTGATGGAGAATAAAATGAGTCCATCCGGTGTAGTATATGAGTGTTACTTCAATTCACCAGAAGAAGTAGCGGAAAGTGAATTGCTTACTAGAATAGTGTTTTTACTAAATTAAATAGAAAGCAAAGCAGCCTGACTTAATTAGACAGGCTATTTTTTTACTTATAATCCGAAGAAAAACATTAGGTTTGAACTGTAATTAAATGATATAAAGAGGAAATATATGGGTATGCATGAAAGCAAGGAAAGAGATTGTTAAAATTACGAGGAGGTAATTGAATGAAATTTTGTACTCGGTGTGGCAGAGAATACCAAGACGATTCAAGAAATCAATTTTGTGTAGATTGCGGTGCTTCTATACAACAATCAATCCCCGAGGTACAACAAGAGCCAAAAACACCTGTTGCTAAGGAAAGTTCTAAAGGGATTAGTCCATTTTTAGTCATAATTGTTATATTAGTCATCTGTATAGGGGGTGCAGGTATATATGCACTAAAAAGTGGGGTAAATTCAATACCTATTATAGGTCGATTTTTCCCAGCAGATAGCAATACAGAGGTTGAAGCCAATAAAGATGCAGATAAAGAAGTTTCAGACCAGCATACATATGATGGTTCGCCTTCAACAGAAGTATCGCCTCCTTTATCATCTGATATTATTGCTTCGTCTGAATTACCGGGCTACTCTGCTGCCAATATAGTAGATAATAATAACGATACCGCTTGGGCATTTAATATAAATGAGGGCAATTTGGAGAAAAGTGTAACTATCCCTTTCGGAAGTCGAATTAAAGTATATGGAATATCCCTAAAAAACGGATATTGGAAGTCTCAATATGATTTAATACGTAATAGCCGTGTGAAAGAGTTGTTGGTTGAGTTTGACGATGGGAGCAGGGAGTTGTTATCAGTTTCAGACTCAATATTATCCGATTTCTCAAGTATGTCAACCACCGATGGAGAGGAATTAGTTTTTGTACAGCCACACAGGACAGAAAGTTTGAAAATTATAATTACCGATGTTTATCAGGGTGCTGAGGACACCGTTTTTGTAACTGGGATTTCCGTGGCCTTACTACCTATGGATTTCCCTTCAGAAAATCCTTCAAATACACCTATGGTATCAAATGATTGCATACTACCCTTTAGCTCTACCTGGCTTCTGACGGATGCTGATTTAAGTTACTTGACAAAAGATGAGCTGCGACTTGCTCGGAATGAAATTTATGCAAGACATGGTCGCCAATTTAATGATAAGGAATTGCAAGCTTATTTTAACTCGAAGTCTTGGTATGCAAATATTCATAAGCTCCCTATTGGAACAGAACCTGCCCTCACAGACTTAGAACTTTCCAATTTGGATTTAATTAAAGCTTACGAATCGAGGTAAGAATATGAAAAATAAGATGCTAATATTTTTTATGTCTTTAATGCTAGTTTTATCTCTTATTTCTCCGCTTCCGGCCGCAAATGAAGGTGTAAGACAAATACCTCAGAGAATAGAAACTCAAGTAAATTCAGAAAATCCAAAGGCAGAGCTCATGGAGCAATCGGTGAAAGAAGTAGAGGAAACTATTGCATTAATACCAGACCAAATACCTATTGATTATGAAAGTTTAAATAACTTTACAATAGCTATTGACCCTGGTCATCAAGCTAGAAGCAATAGCGAAAAAGAGCCTATAGGTCCCGGTGCATCTGAAACAAAGGCAAAAGTATCCTCAGGCACACAGGGTGTTTCAACTAAGATACCAGAATACAAGTTAACTCTTGCGGTCTCCCTCAAATTACGAGATGAATTACTAGCTAGAGGATACAATGTTTTTATGACCCGTGAAACAAATGATGTAAATATAAGCAATAAAGAGCGAGCAGAAATGGCAGCAGATTCAGGTGCAGATATCTTTGTTCGTATACATGCTGATGGGTCAGGAAATAGAGGTGTAAATGGGATTTTAGTCTTATGTCCAGCTAAAAACAATCCCTATGTTTCACACTTGTATACAGATAGTCGATTATTATCTGATAATTTATTGTCTGCAATGGTATCTGCCACAGGGGCAAAAAATCGTGGGGTTTATGAGGCTAACAATATGAGTGGCATAAACAGGTGTAGGATTTTTTATGAGCATTTTTCAAATAGCAGGAATAATAGGCCTTGGTATATCAATTTATCTTGGGATAATGGGAAATAGTATGTATATGGATTATGTGGAAAGAATGAAATAGGTAGACTTTTAATTGGAATGCAA
>CAZTEN010000184.1:0-4374 GCA_964612495.1 uncultured Tissierella sp.
CTGAAACCAATATAGCTGGGTTCTTTCTAACGCCTATATTTACTTCTGTTATTTCTGGATTACCATATGAGGATGTATTAGCTTTATCAAGTAATGCCATTGTAGTTACACCGAAATTACCCGTTTCAAGTGTTAAGGCAACTAGCTCATCTGCTGTTAAACTATCATCTAGTGTAGCTGCTAAAGCCTTTCTGATGAACTTAGAGATTTCTGGATCTTCATATCCTAAGTTTCCTGCATGCTCAGCATATGCTGCCACACCCTTTAATCCATATATAATTAATTCTCTTAAAGACCTAACATCTTCGTTTTCAGTAGCAAGTATTCCTACTATGTCGCTTACTGACTTAAATACTATTTCATCATTGCTATTTACTGTGAATTTTGCAGCATCAGCTAATTCTCCTAATTCTACACCCTTTGCAGTTAATGCATTCTTTAATTCATCTCTTAATTTTAAAGCTTCTTTGATTTGAGCAAAGAATCTATCTTTATCAAAGTTAGCATTTGTAATTGTCATAAATAAACTATCTATTATAAATCTATCAAGTCCCGGCATATTGTATCCAATTTCATCAGCCTTAACTCCATATAGGGAGATCCCTTTTAATGAATACATCATTAAGTCTTGAAGATTAGCCACTTCACTTGTCTTACCACATACTCCTACCTTTGTACAACCCTTACCACCAGCAGCTTCTTGACATTGGTAACAGAACATTTGTTGTTCACTCATTAATTAAATCCTCCTATAATGTAAATATTTTTAATCCATCAGTATTTTAAATACCCAAATTGCGACTTTATTAAGCAATGTTTTCTCTAACCTGCTAGAAACTATTATATATGTTAATTTTTTTAAAATCGGTAACCTGGGTTACCATTAGATTCCAAATCACATAATTCTCTTATTGTTGTTACTGCTTCTAATAATCCTTACCCGCTGCTTTGATTCTTTCAGGGTTATTTACTGAGCATGGGGTTACTCCATAAACCATGCCGCAGTGTGGACACTTAGTTTCAAGATGAGTCATTTCAAAATCATCATTACATTCCACACAAGTAATAGTCACTCCTGGTGGCATAGGCCTTGTGTTGAAGCCCATCATTCTTATTTTATCTACAACTGCCTTACCATTTCCAAAACTTCCTGTACAACCATCATGCATTTACAATTCCTCCTTTTAACTGTTCTCCTGCTCTTAGTTCACTTCTCATACCTTGAATTATTGAATCCATTCTTTCTAGCTCAACTAGTATTTCTTTTTCTTCTTGGCTTGTTTCTATTATTTTAGAAATACCACCATTTTTAATAACTATTCTCTTATCTGCTATAAGAGCTAGGGTTGGATCATGGGTTGCCATTAAAACTATCTTATCCTTATCTACCAGTAGCCTAAGGGCCTTCTTTCTATCGATTCCTGCATTTTCTATTTCATCTATTAAAACTATTGGGCTTGAGCTTAAGATAGCTGTATCTGCAATCATCAAGGCTCTAGATTGCCCACCACTTAGGGCAGTAACCGGATTCTCGAGATCAAATTTCTCTCCTGCTAAATTGTTGGCTGCTTCAATTATTCTTTGACTTGTGTCTTCCACATCTTCTACTAGTCTGCTCTGAGCATGAAGCTCTATAAACTCCTTAACTGTTAAATCCATTACGAAGTTCATATTCTGCGATAGCTGGGCTACTAGCTTATTATTAGATGAAAATCTCCACTTCATATCAGGTTTTTCTCCATTTATGAGGATTGCTCTACCAGTAGGTGTATCCTTTTGAGCAGTCCACTCAATATCGGCTAAAAGCCTACTTTTTCCAGAGCCTGTAGGTCCTACTATGGATATTATCTCAGACTTATTTATAGTAAACTCCTCAAACCCTTCAGGAGCCTTGGATTTATCATGACCTGCTAATATGGTTAGAGAATTGATACTTGTATCATCCTTGATTCCTAGGAATTCCTTCATCTGCCTTATATAAGCCAATAAATCTTCCTTAAGCCTTTCCTTATCTATTGCCCAGTTTTCAATTTCCTCGCCTGAAAAATGGTTTAAATAATCATCAAAGGTCTTATCCTCAAAGCCTGCCACATCTAGCTTGTTCTCTTCTAGATAGGTTGTTATAAAAGGGTATTTGTCTATCAATTCTTTTATGGTCATTTTACTCATAGTCATCACCTAAATCCATCTTTCTTACATTACCCATTTGATAGGCCTCACCTATTCTGGTTTCTCCCAAGCAATAGGAACACAAGGCAGCTGGCATTGGAAACCTTAATTCCATACCTTGAACTGATTCTATTTTCTTTTCTTCATCTATTAAAAGGGTAGATAATTCAAATGCCCCTTGGCCTGTAAGTCCATTTATATGCATTGTCATAGCTCTAGGGTTTACACTGCTTACCTTAGATGCAAATACTTCTCTCTCAGCTTGGGATACTATATCCCCCTTAGTGATTACTACTATATCTGCTGACTTTAACATAGGTCCAATCTTCTTTGGTGTATTGATACCTGAAAGATTGTCTATTACACAAACTCCCTTGATCTCCTTTATATAAGGTGAACACCTATTACATAGACCTGCTGATTCTGTAATCAATAAATCCAGGTTTAACTTTATACCCCACTGAACTACCTCTTCAATGTTGGATGCAAAGAAGTGATCCGGACAAAGGGCTCCTGATAAGCCCTTCTTAACTGGCACTCCTGCCTTCTCATATAGGGCATCATCATCTGTATAGAGACAGTCAAACTTTACTACCCCTACTGATATATTTCTTTGTTTTAGTGCTTCTATTGTTTTAAGTATTATTGAGGTCTTTCCTGAAGAAGGAGGACCTGAAAATACGACTAAGTTCATATATTATCCCTCCAAAACTGCATCATGAAATAGCTTTTCACATTTTCTTATTAAGCTTCCAATGTCATTGTTATTTATATAGTCCCAACCTAACCACATAAATTTTTCATTTGGATCTAGTCCATTTTCTACCTCAGGATGAGTAGATGGAAAGTGTCCCTTTATGGCTAGTATCTCTCCAACTTCCTTTGAGAAGAAGAAGTCTACAAAAGGCTTAATTTGTTCTTTATTTTCCTTCTTTGCCAATAGGAATATTGGACTTATAACCGCTCCATCTTCTGGCCAAACCGGCTTTAATGGGCTATCTGCTCTTGCCATTTTAGTAAAGAAATATGGCATTATAGTTACTGTAGGAATCCCTGAGGTATTTTTTCTAGTATGTGCCTTAAGCATTTCTGCAGGGTGCATACTTCTCATTAAGGATTTTCCAAGGCTAGTTATTCCATCTTCACCATAATTTTTATATATATTTAAAAGTATTGCATTGAATAAGTCGAAGTCTCTCATAGGAAGGGATACTGAGTCTTCAAAGTCAGGTGATAATAAATCCTTCCAAGTTCTAGGCATTTTTCTTCCCTTAAGTTCATCGGTGTTTACCATAAATACTGCTGCTACAACACTTATTACGGAATACTGTCCCTTTGGATCCTTTAAATCTATTTCTTCATTATCAAAATCCTTATTTAGCTTAAGTAGCCCTGAATTATCTTCAAATACTCCACGTTCTTTAAACTTGCCCATCATATTCTTATCGAAGAATAAATCAAAACCTGCGGATATAAATAAGTCTGATAGAGAATCGGGATTATCGGACTCTATCTTCTCCTTAATCCAATCTAGGCCCATATTGGCAGACTTTAATTCATAATCTACTGTGAAGTCAAAGTTTTCTCTATTTTCATCCATCCATGCATTGAAGCCTTCTAGAAGGGGTATACGTACCGGACAAGGAAGAAGTCCATCGATTCTAATATCTCCTCCGCTAACCTTCTTTGATGCAAGCAAGGCACTATCAACAGATACTCTCTTTTGCTCTATGGCTTCAACTAATCTCTGCTCGAAAAGGTCTACATTTACCTTCTTTGAAAGACAAGCCATTTCCATTGATATGGTCTTACCCATGAGCTTTCTAATCTTTTCATTGGCCAATTGGTCAAAACCATTGGCCACGAATATATCTATGGTCTCAGGATATTTTTCAGTTATATCAAATACCTTGTCCTTTATATTAAAATACTTGTTCATATTTCCTCCTATATTATAACCAAAGGGGACGGTTCCCTTTGGTTATTCGCTTAATCCGATTGCTTACTATCCTATGATATATTATTGCAGAAAAATAATCGGTAACCAAGGTTACCGATTATTGATTCATAATTTTACCAAATTTCTCAGCCAACTTATCTAAAGCATCATCAGATACCCTATATACTGTCCATTCATCCATGGGAATCGCACCCAACGGTTTGATATTTTCTTTATCCACTTAATGTAATAATACCATATGGAAG
>CAZTEN010000185.1:0-4363 GCA_964612495.1 uncultured Tissierella sp.
AAGATTATCATCTATCTTTATTTCTATACTAATATTCTTATGTTTTATCTGTGGTTCTAGTAATCTTAATACTTCATATATCGTGTCTTCTATATTGATTTCAGTAAGTTGCTTTACCTCTTTTATACTTTCAATCTTTGATAAATTTAGTAATTCATTGATTAATCTTTTCAGTCTGTCAACTTCTATTTCTATAATATCTAATGCTTTTGCTTTATTTTTTTCATTTAATTCCTTCAACTTTAAAGTTTCAACAAAACCACCAATAGATGTAAGTGGTGTTCTCAACTCATGAGATACGTTGGATATAAAATCATTTTTTAACTGTTCTTTTCTTAGGATTTCATCTGCCATATAGTTCAGACTTTGGGACAATCTCCCGATTTCATCATTTATTTTGACTTCGCTCCTAACTTTAAACTGGCCGTCAGCTAACTTTTCAGCCACATCTGTAACATTTTTTAAAGGTCTTACAATTGAATTAGCTAAAAAAAGACTTACAATACCGGAAAACAATATAACAAGGAGACCCATCCATAAAAGGAACTCAGTTATTTCTCCTATAATGCTATTAGTCTCCTTAAGGGATGATATAAATCGAATTATCCCCATAGGATACAGCTCCATTCCAAACTCCCTTTCCATTCTCTATAGCATCCGTAATATCGTTGGTAAGGACCACTTCATCCTTACTTACTCCCAGTGAATCCATTAACAAGTTGCCTTCTAAATTGAGTATCTGAACCTGTGCCGTAGTATGCTGCCAGAATACATCTACATCATCGATTATAATATCCTCTAGTGAACTAGAAGAAAAATATCTAGAATAGAAATTAGTTGAAAACTCTATTTGATTCGTCAATATGTCCTCTACATTTTGGTAATAATAGACTCTTATGCCATTAATAAGGACAAACTCTAAAAAGATCACTGTGATAAAGATGACCAGAACAAAATTCCTTATGAGTCTCGCCTTAATACTTCGTTTTTTCATATAAACCCCTAATCCCTGTCTCTCCACCTATATCCAATTCCCCAGACAGTTTCAATGTAATATGGTTTGCTTGAATCTTCTTCTATCTTCGCTCTTAGTCTTCTAATATTAACATCAACAATTTTAGAATCTCCAACAAAATCATAACCCCAAACCATATTAAGAATTTCGTCTCTCTTAAATGCTTTTCCCGGGTTTTCCATGAAAAGCTTAACTATTGAGTATTCAGTAGGGGTTAATTCTAACTCTACTCCTTCCTTGTAGAATTTTCTGGAATAAATATCAATTTTAAATGGAGGAAATGACATTATAGCTTCTTCTTCCGCTGGTGCTTTTTCCATTCTTCTAGATAGGGACTTTACTCTTAAAGTAAGCTCCACTGGATTAAAAGGCTTTGTCATATAGTCATCTGTTCCATATTCAAGGCCCATTATCTTGTCTATATCCTGGCTCTTAGCTGTAAGCATTATAATACCAAGATGCGAAAACTCACTTCTTAGAATTTTACATACTTCATAACCATCAATACCCGGAAGCATAATATCCAATACTACTATATCTATTTTATTATTTCTTGCAATACCTATTCCTTCTTCACCAGTGGCTGCATCTAAGACATTGAAATTAGCTCTTTCCAGGTTGATTTTGACAAACTTCCTTATAGAATCTTCATCCTCAATTATAAGAACTGTACAACTCATATTAGCACCTCGTTATTCATAGTATTCATCTAAAACACCAAATATATAGCCTTTATCCTTCAATATTTTAATAATCTCAGGTAAAGCTTCAACAGTACTATTCTTCATATCTGTATCATGCATAAGGACTATAAGCTCACCCTTGTTGTTAATAGTCTCTGTGAACCTTTCTATCAACCTATCCTTAGTCACATCTTTTCCTTCTGCATCTCCATTTAAGGAATTCCAGTCAAAGTAATAATAACCTGATTTTTTTATAGCATTGACTGCTGCCTTCTTATTTTCACCAAAAGAACCTCCCGGAAACCTTATTACATTAGTAGAAAATTCTTCACCAAGTATGAGTTTTAGAGTCATGTTGGCTCTTTCTATATCTTCGAGGAAATTAGCAGAACTTTTATAAATATATCCATAGTTATGAGAATAGGTATGGTTTCCAATAGCATGTCCATCTTTATAGGTCATTCTTACAACTTCAGGATATTTTTCAGCCATATATCCAATTACAAAAAAAGTAGCTTGTACGTCATTTTGTTTTAAAACCTCCAATATATGAGGGGTAACTATTTTAGAAGGTCCATCATCAAAGGTTAAATAGACAATTTTACCATCGTCTTTTGCCTCTGCCAGTTTATCAGCTTTAGGCTCTTCCTCTTCTCTTGCCTGAACCAATTTTTCAGCATTAAGCTCTCTTCTTCTATTATTTAGTTCTACTTCTGCATTTTTTATCTTTATTTCAGTAATTCTATTGTCAATGGCCTTATTGATAGGATTTTCATCATTCAATAAACTTAAGGCATATACTACGTTAATTGCCTCGACTACATTACGATTATTTTTATTATTTATAGAAAATCCTCCAATAACAATTGTCATGGTTAATAAAGAGATTATAATTAATTCTTTTCTTTTCTTTCTCATTCTTTTATCATTTCTCATGTAATTTCTCATATTAACACCCCTATTTGTTTCTAATTCTATTCTATTATACAATTTATACCGAATAGTTACAATTTAATAAACAAATAGTTACAAAAAAGCAACAAAAACAAACAAAAAAAGACTCCTTTCAAATATTTATGAAGGGAGCTCAGATTATTTAGCAATCGCTGAAGAAAGATTAGTACTTACTAGCGAAAGTGACGAAGTACTTTTTTAAACACTTAGATTTTTGAATTGTGAGTTATAAAGTCTTCTATAAAGTCCATCTTCAGATAATAACGATTCATGGTTTCCCTGTTCTACTATCCCTTCCTTAGTCAGAACCAGAATCTCATCTGCGTTCTTAATAGTTGATAGCCTATGGGCAATAACAAGGGTAGTTCTACCTTTTGATAATTCCTCTAAGGATTGTTGTATCTTTACTTCAGTTTCATTATCTAGAGCAGATGTAGCTTCATCTAGAATCAATATTGGGGGATTTTTTAAAAAGAGCCTAGCAATTGATACCCTCTGTTTCTGCCCTCCGGATAGTTTAACCCCTTTTTCTCCTATATAGGTTTCATATCCATTTGGAAGGCTTATAATGAAGTCATGAATCTTAGCTTTTTTTGCTGCTCCAATAACCTCATCATAGCTTGCTTCTGGCCTACCATATAGTATATTGTCCTTTATTGTTCCGGTAAATAAGAAGACCTCCTGCTGAACCAGACCTATATTCTGCCTTAGAGATTTTATCCTTTTTATCTAAAAGTATTTGACCTTCTTTTATCTCATAAAACCTTGGAATTAGATGGCAAAAAGTAGTCTTGCCGGCACCGGAGGGTCCCACTAGGGCAACCGTCTTTCCTGCGTCTATTCTTAGGTTTAAATTTAATAATACAGTATTTTTATCCTTATTATAGCTAAAGCTTACGTTTTTAAACTCTATTTCTCCCTTTACATCTTTTAAATCAAGGGCATTAGGTCTATCAACTATATCAGGTTCTATCTCCATAACTTCAACAAATCTTTCAAATCCAGTCATTCCATCCTGCAGCTGTTGAGAAAATTCCGTTAATCTTTTTATCGGCTGTAAGAAATAATTTACATATAAGGTATAAGCGAACAGATCTCCCATATTGATCAGTTTTCTATATACAAAATAGCCTCCAACTGAAATAACTAAGAGATTAAGAAAGTTTTGAATAATTCCCATTCCAGCCATAAACTCAGCCATAACCTTGTAGGATTCTCTCCTAGCATCAGAATATTCTATATTCCCTTCAGAGAATTTTTCAATTTCATAATCCTCATTAGTAAAACTCTTGGCAACCCTAACTCCTGAAATACTATTTTCAAGCTGGGCATTAACATTAGCAATCTTTTTTTTTACCTGCCTAAAGGTTTCCACCATCCTAATCCTTTTTTTCAAGACGAATAATACCATAAGAGGAATAAAAGAAAACAGCATTAAGGTAAGTCTCCACTCAATAGTAAATAGGATTATAAAGGAACCTACTAACATTATAAAGGAGATGAATATATTCTCAGGACCATGATGTGCCAACTCAGTTATATCCCTTAAATCGTTAACAATCCTTGACATTATGTGTCCAGTTTTAGTATTATCATAATAGCTTAAGGACAAATTCTGTAGATGAGAAAATATGTCTTTCCTCATATCTCTTTCTATAAAAACACCTACCATATGGCCCCAATATGCTACGATATAGTTACTTATATATTT
>CAZTEN010000186.1:0-4351 GCA_964612495.1 uncultured Tissierella sp.
ATAAATGATACTGAGGTGGATTCAGCTACAAGAATTATACCTGTTTTAGATATAAAAGAGGATGAAGAAGTCAAGGAACCAGTAAAGAAAAAGAAGAACTCTATAAATAAGAAGAAATCTAAGAATAAAAAAGAAGGTGGAGGTTTTGTTGTATTTCTGGGAATTATTCTAGCCTTTTTACTTGTTACCAGTATGTTCTATGGATATGCTAAGCTAAAGGATATCTTAATTGTTGATGAAGTTACTATGATTGATATTTTAGGAATGCAAGAGGAAGTAGCTGATAAAGAATTAGAAAAGCTTGGACTTGTTCTTAATGTAACCGATAGGGTAAAGAGTAGTGAATATGATTCAGGAGAGGTAATGTATCAGTCAGTTGACCCAGATACAAAGATTAAGAGTGGATTCACAGTAGATGTAACTATAAGTACAGGTGTAGAATTGACCTCTGTTCCACTTGTAATAAATAAACCACTAGAGGAAGCAGAAGCTATGATTAAGGAGGCTGGTCTTCAAATAGGTCAAATAGACCCAGGATTCTCAGATATTATTCCAAAGGGAAGTGTTATAGAGCAGGATCCTGAGGCTGTAGATAAGAAGGAGCCGGGTACTAGAATCAACCTTGTAGTAAGTGAGGGACCTGAAGTAAAGACAGTCATAATGCCTAACCTTGTTAATTCAAGTATAACAGAAGCTAAAAATACAGTAAAAGCTTTAGGCCTTGTAGTTGGAGAGGTGACTCCTCAACCAAGTGATAGTGTTGATAAGGACCGAGTAATTTGGCAATCATATGAAAAGGGTACTGAACTTGAAACTGGAACTTCAGTAGATTTATATACAAGCTCCGGACCTCAAAAAGAGCCAGTTCCAGATGAAGAAGAACCAACAGAGAAAATAGTTACTACAACAATAACTCTATCACCCCTCATGGAAAAGGAAGAAACAGAATTTAAGATTATGCTAAATCAGGATGGGGAAACTATAGTAGTATACAATAAGATTCATAAGGCAGCTGATGGAGATTTTGTACTAACTTTTAAAAGTAAGCCAGGTGCCACCTTTGATATCTTAAGAGACGGAGTATATCAAGGTACTACATCACCTGCACAATAGAGGGGTATTTAGATGTTAGAAGGTATAATAATAAAAGCTATTGGTGGGTTTTATTATATTAAAACCTGTGAAGGAATAATCGAGAGCAGAGCTAGAGGAATACTCCGGGTAGAAGGGATTACTCCTTTAGTAGGAGATTTCGTAAGGATTAGAATAAGTTCTGAAGATAATTCGGGATATGTGGAGGAGATACTAGAAAGAAAGAATGAGCTTATTAGGCCTCCTGTAGCAAATATTACTCAAGCTGTAATAGTAATGAGTGCTAAAAACCCAGATATAAATACTTGGTTATTAGACAAATTCCTCATGATGGCAGAGCATAAGAATTTAAATATTATTATCTGTTTTAATAAGCTGGATCTATCAGAAGAAGAAACCAATAGATTAAAAAAGACCTATGAATTAGCAGGCTATGAGGTTATTATAACAAGTAGCACCCTAGATATGGGAATTGAACAACTTAAAGAGGCACTTAAAGATAATATTACTGTATTTGCAGGGCCTTCAGGAGTAGGGAAGTCCTCCCTACTCAATAGGCTTAATAAGAATTTTAATCGTGAAACTGGGCTTGTAAGCGG
Organism: uncultured Tissierella sp.; assembly: GCA_964612495.1. Classification (GTDB taxonomy): domain Bacteria; phylum Bacillota; class Clostridia; order Tissierellales; family Tissierellaceae; genus Tissierella_B. The sequence goes on from CAZTEN010000186.1 coordinate 1,692, forward strand.
CAAATCCAAAAGAGGCAAGCATACAACTAGAAGTGTAGAATTACTTGAACTTAGAAAGAACTCATATGTTTTGGATACTCCGGGGTTTTCTTCTTTGGATTTAAGCTTCATAGAAGATGTTTCGGATGTAAGACTTTATTTTAGAGAAATTAAAGAACATGGGAAAGACTGCAGGTTTTTAAGTTGCCTTCATGACAAGGAACCTGATTGTTCAGTAAAAAGGGCAGTAGAAAAAGGAATAATTCATAAGGACAGATATAAAAATTACCTTCTGCTCCTTGAGGAAATAAAGAATACTAGGAGGTACTAGAATGGCAAAAATAGCGCCAAGTCTTTTATCTGCAGACTTTGCTAACCTGTCTGAAGAAATTAGAAAAATTGAAAAAGGTGGGGCTGATTACCTGCATCTTGATGTAATGGATGGGATATTTGTACCAAACATAACTTTTGGGCCACCTGTCATAAAAAGCCTTAGAAAGGTTACGGATATGCCTTTTGATGTTCATCTTATGATAGATAGACCAGAAAGATTTATTAAGGATTTTGCAGAGGCTGGTGCAGATATCCTTACTGTACACCCAGAAGCTACTATTCATCTCCATAAGACTATTCAAGAAATAAAGAGCTTTGGTATTAAAGCCGGAGTTTCTTTAAATCCATCGACTGACTTAAGTGTGCTGAATTATATTATAGAGGATTTGGATTTAATCCTTATAATGACAGTAAACCCTGGCTTTGGAGGGCAAGGATTTATTGAGACTATGATGGATAAGATTAAAGATTTAAGAAATCTTATAGATCAAAAAGGTTTAGATATTATCTTGGAAGTTGATGGTGGAGTTAAGCTTTCCAATGCTAAAGAACTTACAGACTTAAGTGTTGATTTATTAGTAGCAGGAAGTGAAGTATTCGGTGCAGAGGATATAAAACAAAGAACTAAAGAATTTAAGTCAATCATTGATAATCAGTTAAATATATGATAATATAAAGTAAATAAATATAAAATAACCACTAGGGGTGCTATATGCTGAGAGAAGACCAATGTCTTTGACCCTTATGACCTGAACTAGGTAATACTAGCGGAGGGAAGTGTGTATAAGTAAACTATACCATTCCTTTCAGGAGTGGTTTTTTGTTCACTTAAGGAGGATTACTATGGGTAAGAAGGTTAGTGTTAGAATGCTTACAGAAGGAGGAATGATGTTAGCATTAGCAGTATTATTGAATCAATTTAAGATATATCAAGCTCCAAACGGAGGTAGTATTTCGGCTGGTAGTATGATTCCTATAATGATATTTGCATTACGATGGGGAATTTGGCCAGGGATTGTGGTTGGAGCCACGTATGGACTATTAGATTTTATTTTGAAGCCTTACTTTTATCATCCTTTGCAATTTATTCTTGACTATATACTAGCTTATGGGCTTTTAGGATTAGCTGGAATAGGATATGATAAGGATGAGGACAGATCAACTTCAAGTATGGTCATTGGAGTAATTCTTGCAATTGGAGGAAGAATGGTTTCTCATGTTCTTTCTGGGGTCATTTTCTTTGCTGAATATGCTGGAGATCAGAACCCATGGGTCTATTCAATTGTATATAACGCAACATATCTAGTTCCTGAGTTGATTATTTCTCTAGTAGCATTGTTATTTATATGGAAACCTTTAAAGAGGTATTTAATAATTAAAAAGAGGTAAATATGAAAGGATTAATAATATCCGCTGGTACTATAAAAAATTATAAACGACTAGAAGATTTAATATCGAATATAGATTTTGAATTTACTCTTTGTGCAGATGGGGGTATAAGACATTCCATATCACTAGATATAGTTCCCAACGCAGTTATAGGGGACTTTGACTCAACTGCTAAGGAAGATTTAAAGTATATTGATGAGAATTCTATACCGGTAATTAAATATCCAGTGGAGAAGGATGAAACTGATACTGAATTAGCTATAGAATACCTTATTAGTAGAGGAATTAAGGACATTACCTTAATAGGTGGAACCGGAAGTAGAATAGACCATACTATGGCAAATATTTTATTATTGCATAGGCTTATGATAAAAGGTATTAATGGAAGAATTATCGATGAGCATAATATAATTCAAATAACTGACCAAGGCGTGAATTTACAAAAAAAGAAGGATTATAATATTTCCATTATACCAATTAGTAATGAAGGAATCGTAGTAAGTCTTAAAGGATTCTACTACCCTTTAGAAAATAAAAGAATCCAATTTGGAAGTACCTTAGGAATAAGTAATAGGATTATAAATGATGTTGGAATTATTCGTATCATAAAAGGATTAGCCTTAATAATTGAATCAATTGATTAAAAGTGTAACTAAATCTCCTCCATTGAATATTATGGTATAAAGGATAAGGAGTGGTGATTATGAAAAAGTATTTGCACCGCTATAGTGTAAAGTACAAAAATATCGTAGGTATTACTCTGGGGCTTATTGGCTTTATTATATTAGTGAGCGTCATGCCTATGGAATTTTTACTATCCCTCATAGGTATAGCACTTTTAATTATGGGATTTCTTTTAATAAAAATAAAATAAGGCTTACCATTTTAATAAATGGAAGCCTTATTTTATTATAATGCTCTTTCTACATAACCAGATCTTAAACATCTTGTACATACAT